>CAYQCZ010000202.1:0-7806 GCA_964415955.1 uncultured Verrucomicrobiota bacterium
CCTCGCGCCGTTTGAGCATCGAATCAAACTGCTCGAAATAGAGTGCCGCCGCAGTGCCCTCAATGCCGAGCAGTTCGGTCAGATCGGTAGCGCGTTCGGTGGCATCGCGAAAGCCGGCGAGAAGTTGCAGGACACGGTCAGGGACGTCGCCGTTACGCATGAGCATCACGCGCTGGTTGTGAATCTTGGCGCGGATGATCTCGCGGGCGAGCGTGAGGCGGACGCCTGGCAGTTCGAATAGACGGTATTGGCCACGCCGCGCATCCACACCGCTCGCGGGTAGCCCGCGCAACAGGCCGATGAAGCGGCCAGCGGGCGAGAAGTAGGAGACATCGATGCCCAGCTCCAGACAGGTGGCGACGGCCTGGGCTGTGAGTTGCACCGCACCGTAGCAATAGATTGCCCGCACCTGATGGCCGGGCAGCTTGCGCATTTCTTCGCCTTTCACACTGACGACCAGTTGATCACCCCGCTGGCCGATTTGGGCACCCGGTGTCTGGACCACGAGCACCTCGCCGTCGTCATGCTCCGGCCGGGGCGGTTCGAGCGTGGGCGGTTTCTTGCCCGATTCCGCGGCGAAATCCAGCGCCTGCAAAATCTGCTCACGCAACTGATCTTCTGCTGGTGTGCTGAATCCAAACTGAAGCTGCGGTTCCGGCACGGCCTCCTTGCGTGCCCTGGCCCACCAGTGGGATTCATTGGGAAGGCAGATGGGATAGGCGGAGCAGCCGAGGCAGCGGGCGTTGTTCTTCAGCGGCGGCGGGCATTTGCCCGCCCCGGCCAGTGCCCTGGCCTCGGCTATCGCTTTGCGCGTCCGATCGAACAAATCTTCCGTCAACTCTACAGGCACCCGTCTTCGTTCCGCCGCATAATAGATGGACGCCCCGGCCACGCTCACGCCCTGCTCCCGTAGCAGCAGCGCGTAGGCGGCGACTTGAAACGCCTCGGGATCACGCGCTTCGCGTTCGCCCTCGCTGTTCCTCCGTGCCGATCCTTTCTTGTAATCCAGAATGACCGCCCCTTCCGGTCCGCCTTCGAGCAGATCGATCACGCCGACCAGCCCAAGAGCCTCGCTTTCGATCCGCAGACTGCGAAGTTGCGCGCCCTCAGGCAGGTTTTCGGACAACGCCTTTTTCTTCTCGTCGTCGAATCTGGAGGACGCATCCACATTGCGATGCGCGTGTGAGCCGGCCACCGTATCCGCACTTTCCTGAAAGATGTTCTCCACCCACTGGAAATAGAAGAGGCGCGGACAAAAGACGTAGTTGTTCAATCGCCGCACCGGCATGACCGGCTGGGCTTCGAGGCCGCCCTGTGTCTGGAGCGGAGATTCACTCATGGCATGCCTTCTGAGTGTGGCCGATGGTGGATGGCAAATGGCAGAACCCGGGACATGACCGGCTGCGCTGGCGGGCATCCGCCTTTTGCCATCTGCGATTGAACATCTGCCATCACGATGAAGCTTCACTTTCCCGCGCTGCGCGTGCTTCAGGAGAATTGTAGAGCGGATGCTCCGGCTTCAGACCCTTCAACCAGCCTGCGCGAAAATCCTTCGCCTTCGCCGTCACCTCACGCCTGGATCGCTCCTTTTCCGGCAAATGACGCCGGCCCTCGAAAGGCAGCTTTTCGATCGAACCCGACCAGCCGGTCAATTGGCGGGCACAGGATTCCGCCTGTTTCCGGATCATCCCGAGCTGGCTGACAATGGGCCTGAGCTTCGGGCGATCCTTCACGGCCGCCATCATCGACCGCACCTCGCCCGCCGAGCCGCGTGCGATGGCAATGAAGGACTGTAACTCCGCAGTGGTGCTGCGCTCGAATCCCTCGGCGATGTTGTTTGAAACGGACAACGCAGCCCGGTCGAGCTGGTTGCGAAATCCCGGCGAGAGCAGGGCGCCGTGTTCTTCGATCAAGTCCAGCACGGTGTTGTATAGCCTCGCCGCCTCCTGCCAGACCGGCAGTTCCTCGAACCGTTCATACTTGGCCATGGTGCATGCCTTTCATTGTTCATGTATGTGCCATCTGCGATCGCCCCTCAGCCATCCACACCCGCCATCGGCGACAATCCCTCTGCATTCGCCATGGCCGACAGCCAATGGCAAATGGCCAAGTAACTACAAGGGCACGTCGTCCTCTGGTTCCGGCCCCTTGTCCCAACGCGCGAGGCGGGAGGCGTTGATGGCTTCGCAACGCTGCCAGTCGTTTTGATTGATGGTGCCCCAGATTCCCCGGCCACTGGCGACGGATGCTGCCACTCCTACGAGTGTGGCGTGGTCGTAATTTGCCACTCGACCGGTGTCGAAAAAGAAGTTTAGCCGGGCGCTTTCCAGCAGTTTCTTCCGGTCGGTTTCTTTCAGGACCGTGATGGCGGTGGGGTTGTCTTTCCAGCGGGCTTTTTCGCGGGCGTTCTCAGCGCGGACCTTGAATCCATCTCCCTCCCGCATGGCACGGATGCGTAGGTGGATGTCGTCCGCCTCCGGGGCAGCGATGGCGCGCAGGCCGAGGTTGATGGCCGCGTTGATGTCGGCCTGCATGGGCTTGCCGCGCATTGGGACGAAGATCGGGCCAAGCTGCATGGGCGCGAGCAATGTGCGCCATTTGGGGCGAAACCACTTTCCTTCAGCTCGTGCCTTTTTGCGCTCTGCCTCCTGCTGCATGTTCCACTCGTCGCCGGCAAGCTGCTTGAACAGCCGTTCGACGTTGGCACTTTCCTCCCGGTCTTCCTTGGAAAGCACACGCTTGCCTTCGCGCTCTTCGGGAAGTCGTCGCAGATGCTTTTCCCAGCGGAAGTCCTGCTTGTCGTCCGGGTTCAATTCCACCGCCCGGAAACCTGCTATGCCGGTGAGCGAGCAGAACTTGGAAGAGTATGCGGCAGGAGTTTCGAGAACGCGCAAGCCGTAGGGTTCACAAAGTTGTTTCAGTTTTCCGAGGATGGCGCGGTGGCACCATTTCATCAGCCGCGAGTTCTCTGAACGGCTGCGACCTTGTGAAGCGAGGTATCGATCAAGGTTCTCCAGCACGACGAAATCCACCGGCTCGCGTCCGGGGATGCGCTCGTATTCGCCGTGAATGTCGCGAGCGGCGCGTTCGGCTTTGTCTTTGGCGTGAGGCTTGAGGCGAACGCCGAGAGCTTGGGCGAGGATCAGGTGGGCCGTTTGGTTGACACGCTGTTCCTTCAGTGCTTCGAGCCGGTCGAGCAACTCGGGGCAAGGATCTGGCAACTCAATGCCGCGTTTGGAGCGGCCAAGGCGTGCCGGTTGGCCGATCTCCTGTTGCAAGGCCCGGTTGAGCGACTGGCAGCGCTGGCGGAGGGATTCGAGCTGCTCAATGCGCTTGAGCGAGAGGCCGCGTTGTCCGGCCAACAGCTTCGGGCGCGGGTCGCTTCCGTGATCGGTTTGGTGGAGAAAATGGTTCTTGGTGTCGCCCGGGCGAAGCGCCCATTCCCAACGGCGTCCGCGGAGCGGCTGGATACGGTCGGCGATGCGGACGAGCTGGGATTGGATCGCGGCGCGCTCGCGCTCAACCTCACGCTTCAGGTGGTCGGCCACGAGGTTCCAAGAGTCCTTTTCAACGAGACCGCGAACCTCCTCCAGCCACCGGCCACGCTCGGGAGCTTCCTGTTCTCGCTCGGCTTCGGGTTTCGTCGCTTCCTCGGAACGCGCAGCCAGTGCGGCCTTGATCTCCTCCTTGATGGTGGCACGGCGTCTCTCGAACGCTTCTTTCCGGCCAGCGTCCTTCTCTTCGTAGTTCACGCAGCTCCAGCTTTGCAACCGGGCTAGGCGGGACTGCGCCCGGCGCAACGCGTAGAGCAGACGGTCGTTCATCTCAGGGAAAGAGTGGAAGGCAGGATCGGTCCCGAGCACCTTGTCGGACACGAGGCCGAGCTGGGCGCAGATGTCGCGGGCTTCCTGCCACTCGGCTTCGGTGGCGAGGCGCCCGCGGTTGCCGGAGAACTCCTGCTGCCATTGGCCGTCGCGAATCACCTGCGCGTTCTCGCCCGGCAGACGCAGCATGCCGGTGGCGCGGACGGTGGCCCACCAAGTCGTGCCCTCGGCTTCGCCCAAGCGGCGGCTCTGGGGCTTGGGCGCTTTTCCGGGCGAGGCTTCGATGAGCGCAAACGCACCGGCATCGCGCTGGCCGAGGTCCACGGAGAGAACGCTGAACGGCTTGGCGTTCCTCCACCACGGAGCGGGCGGCGCTTTCTTGCGCTCCTTCTTTTCGTCGATCCAGGTTCCCGGCCAGCGGAGCCAGTAGGATTCACCGTCAGCCCCGCCAAATTGCAGGCTGTCCCAACGTTCCGCCTTGCCGAGCGCGCGGGCGATGGCGTCGTCCTCCAGTTTGATGGGGAAGTTCAGGAGGATGCGTTTGCCGCCGTCCGGCAGCACCTCGGGCATCAGGGCGACGGCGGTGCATTCCTCGAATCGCGCTTCGCGGACCTTGCCCTTCTCCGTTTTCCGCAGACCCGCCCGGAGACCGAGCGCCGCCATCATGGCCTGCTGGAAGGCGGCGTCTTTCCCAGCCGTGTTGTTCAATTCATCCCGCAGCAGCCGGGGCGCGGAAAAGCCGATGCGCACCCAGCGACGTTCCCACTTCGGCTGCGACATCGTCCCGATGTTCACGGCGATCTCCGTGTCCAGCGTCTGGCGGTCGTGGCGGAGGCGGCCTTTCTTGTCCAAGGCGGAGATGTCGGAGAAGTAGAACTGCCGACGGGAATGTTCGGGGTCGGCGGGCGTGAAGCGGATGGGGCCGGAGAGACGCTCAATCTCCTCGATCAGCTCGCGTTCGTCCGTGAGCGCCTGAAGCGGATCAGGTGCGAACTCCGCATCGGCCGGCAGCTTCGCCGCCTTGCGCCACTCCGACTGCTGCTCGGCGGTCGGCTCGCGCCAGATGAGCCAGTTCGGTTCCTCCAGCAGCGCCTCGAAGAGCCGGACGCTGCCGACGAGCGTGGCATTTTCCTTCTGGTAGTCGCGCAGGATGCCGAGCAGTTGCTCCTTCGCTGCCTGGCTGTAAGGCGCGTCCTTGATCGTGTCGTTCCATTTCCGCCGCAGGTCGTGGAAGCCACGAATGGTGCGCTGGTGCAGGCCGTAGCGAACCTCCACACCCTCGCTCATCTCGTATTCAGCCTTCAACTCCTCGTCCACCAGATGCTCCAGCCGCGCGATGCGCGGATCGCCGATCAGGGTTGGCGGACGGGAATCGTCATCCCCCGCACTGGAGGCTTTCAACCTCTTGGTCTCGCCGCGCTGGTAATTGTGCAACGCCTGCAGTGTCGCCCTCTTTTCGTCGCACTCCTTTTTTTTCGCTTCCACCTGATGCACCGCCTTGAGGGCTTCCTCAAAGGCCGCGACATCGAACTCTATCCAGGCCGGGGTGCCGTCCGTGCCGCCACCCCACGCCGGAAGGCTGGTGAAAGCGCGGAACACATAGCCGCGTTTGCCCCGCGCTTCGCGGATGGGATCGCCAGTGCCGGAGTCTGCGACCATCGCCGTCGGCACCGTCGTGCCGGCCTTGGGGGCGGGTGTGGTTTGTCGAAGCAAATTGAGCGTGAAGCCGGACTTTTCCACATGGCGGAAAAGGAACATGGCGAACAGGCGGAATTTGAGTTCCCCCTTGGCGCTCGTGGCTGCGTAACCGGGCAATTCAATGCTTTCCGGCAGCTTCGCGATGAGGGCTTCGAGCCGATTCCAGTCGTCCCCTGACTCGGGAAGGCGTTTCCGCCATTCCACAACCATCCCCTTCAGCTTTGCGATCGCCTCGGCGCCCTGGAATACAGGTTTCTTCTCGTTCGGCAGGGCAATTGAATGGATGCCGAACTCGTCGAGTTCGGGGGAATCCGGCCGGGTCACCGGCGCGTGCAAGATGTAGGGAAGCCGGGCGGCCTGATTCTGTCGCAACACTGCGGCGGAGTCCTCGCCATAGTTGCCACGGAAATCCGGCTTGGCGAAGCGGGGGAGATATTCTGGAGCCGCCTTCTTGCAGCCCGCAGCCCCGGTGCATCGCTCGAGTAACTGGCGCAGGCCCGCGTCCAGACGTGCATAGCCGTCTTCGGATTCCGCGAGTGCGTTTCCCGCGAGCGCAGCCGCGAAGCATTCCTCCGGCGTGGGTTGGTCGTTGCCGGGCGTGAGGTATTTGGCGACGGAATCGCGCAGGCCGGGACGCAGCGCGCCGCGACGGCGAAACGGGCGCCAGACCATGAGTTCATCCGGGATGTCGTTCTCATCGTGGGCATCCAGCTTTTCCCGGATGGGCCAGAGGTCGCTGTCAGGCCCGGCGAGTGCGAGCAGACAGACGAGGTAGTAATTCACTGCGTCCTGAAACAGCGCGTGGTGTTGCCAGAGGACGTCGAGGCCATCCCAGTTCTCTGGCACGGGAAGCGGGTTGCCCTTGGCGTCGATGAGTTCAGAACGCGAAGCGCGGCCTTGGTAGATGCGGTTCATGATGTATGTGAATTTTGCCTCAGTCCTCCGGTGGTGCCTCCAAGCACTCTCCTTGCGGCCTCGCCGTTCCCTGAGTGTGCCTTCTATTACCGCCAACACCGGCGGGCTTCAACCCGATTTTCCATGGCGTGCGATTTGAAGTCGTAATCACCGCGCCAACTGGATCGGGCTCAACAGAGTTTCGCCCCGCCGGGTGGCCGGGCAGGGTGCCCGTTCCATGCTTGCCTGAGGGTGATTTGATGCGCGAAGCTGCGACCCACATTGATTATGTCGAAAAAGGCTTTGATCACCGGCATCACCGGTCAGGACGGCTCCTACCTGGCCGAACTGCTGCTTTCCAAGGGTTATGAGGTCCATGGGATCATCCGTCGGGCGAGCACGTTCAACACGGGCCGGCTGGATCCGATCTACGCGGACCCGCACACGCCGAAGAACAAGTTGTTCCTGCATTACGGGGATTTGAGCGACGCGAGCGCGCTGGCGCGGTTGATGGGCAAGGTGCAGCCGGATGAGGTTTACAATCTGGCGGCGCAGAGCCATGTGCGGGTGAGCTTTGATGCGCCGGAATACACGACGGACATCACGGCCACGGGCGTTGTGCGATTGCTGGAGGCAATCCGCGAGGTGGGCATCAAGCCGAAGTTCTACCAGGCCAGCTCCAGCGAGATGTATGGCAAGGTGCACGAGGTGCCGCAGAAGGAGACGACGCCGTTTTATCCGCGCAGCCCGTATGGCTGCTCGAAGGTGTATGCGTATTTCATCACCGTGAACTACCGCGAGAGCTACGATCTGTATGCGTGCAACGGCATCCTGTTCAACCACGAGTCGCCCCGGCGCGGGGAGACGTTTGTGACGCGCAAGATCACACGGGCGATTGCCTCCATCAAACACGGGCTTCAGCAGAAGCTGTTTCTGGGCAATCTGGATGCCAAGCGGGACTGGGGTTACGCCAAGGAATACGTGGAGGCGATGTGGCTGATGCTCCAGCAGCCGGAGCCGGATGATTTCGTCATCGCCACGGGCGAGACACACAGTGTGCGGGAGTTTCTGGAGGTGGCATTCGGCCATGCCGGGATGGACTGGAGGAAGCACGTGGAGATTGATCCGAGGTATTACCGTCCGGCGGAGGTGGATTTGCTGATCGGCGATTACTCCAAGGCCAAGCGGAAACTGGGCTGGGAGCCGAAGACGAAATTTGAAGACCTTGCGAAGCTCATGGTGGACGCGGACATGAAGGCGCTCGAAGACCAGCTCGCGGGCAAGGTGCAGCGGCACGAATGAAAACGGCCCTGATCACCGGCATCACCGGGCAGGATGGCTCCTATCTTACGGAGCTGCTCCTGGAGAAGGGGTATCAGGTGCATGGGGT
>CAYQCZ010000203.1:0-7786 GCA_964415955.1 uncultured Verrucomicrobiota bacterium
GTTCATGATGAACAATGAGTTCGTGGTGCAGCAGGCGCGGCAGATGGCTGCGCGGCCGGCGGTGCAGGCAGCCGGCAGCGACGACTCGAAACTGCGCGCGCTCTATCAGATCGTCCTCCAGCGCGAGCCCTCCAAGGATGAGGCGAGGATGGCGCTGGCTTATGTGAACGGGGATGCCGTTGCCGAGCCGGCACCGGAGCCGCCCGTGTGGCGTTATGGCTACGGTTCCATGGATGAAGCCTCCGGGCGGGTTTCCAGTTTCAAGGATTTCCCGGCATTTGAGGCCGGCACATGGAAGGGCGGGGTCAAGCTTCCGGATGCAAAACTTGGCTGGGTGTCGCTGCATGCAAAAGGCGGTCACACAGGTGACAACCCGGGTTTCATGGCCATCCGGCGGTGGATTGCTCCACGCGATGGCGTTGTGAGCATCGAGGGCGTCATCGAGCACCAACAGGCCCAGGGGGATGGCGTGCGGGGAAGGATTGTTTCCAGCCGGTCCGGCGTCATGGCTGATGCGACGGTTCACAACGGTTCGGGCACGCTCAAGGTGGAACGACTTGGTGTCGCCAAGGGTGACGCCATTGATTTCGTCGCCGACTGCGTGAGGGAAACCAGCCACGATTCATTCCTCTGGCCGGTCCGGCTGCGGTATCTGGAACCGGCCCGGGGCGGAGTGAACGAGTGGTCCTCTGAAAAGGATTTCTCCGGTCCTGCCAGCGCAAGGCCCGAGCCGCTGAAGCCATGGGAGAAGCTCGCCCAGGTGCTGTTGCTGTCCAACGAATTCATGTTTGTTGACTGAAGGCATGGCTCGAAGAGGGAAACCCGTTCTCAGAAAACGGCAGGTGGTGGAGGCGCTTCGCATTCACATGCGGAAGCTTTTTGAATCGCTCAAACGCGCCTCGGACACAGCGCGCGTGGATGCCACCGACGAGGAAAGCCGCGCCCGCAGCAAATACGACACCCAGGGGCTTGAGGCATCGTATCTGGCCGCAGGACAGGCGGAACGCGCCGAGGACATCGCCGCCATGATGACCGTTCTCAATGCGGCTCCGTTTCCGCCGTTCACCGCAAAGGATCCCATTGGCGAAGGCGCGCTGGTCGAGGTGGCATTTGATGGGGACCGGGAATGGTTTCTTCTCGCGCCCTGCGCGGGAGGCATGACGGTGGAGGCGGGCGGGGTGCAAGTCACTGTCCTTGCACCGGGTGCGCCGCTGCGGCGGAGGCTGCAGGGATTGAGGACGGGTGCCCGCCTGCGGCAGCCGGATGCCGTGATCAAGTCCGTGGGCTGAGGGAGGGCGTGGCGGATGCCGGCAGGTGCGGCGCGGCGTTCAAGCGACTTTCATGATGACGGCTGTGAAATCGTCCCGCTCCGATTCCGAGGCGGCGAATTCGCTCACCGCGCGGTAAAGTCCCTCCACAATTTCTGACGCCGGAAGGTGGCGGCTTTTCCGCAGGACATCCACCGCGCGTTCCCTGCCGAAGAATGATCCGTCCGCCCCCAGTGTTTCCTCGATGCCGTCGGTCATGGCCAGAAGCAGGTCGCCGCTTTGAAGCTGGATGGGCTCACCGGAGCTGAAAACCGCCTTGCGCCGCATGCCAAGGGCAGGGCCGGTCCGCCTGAGTTCCTGCACGGACCCGTCGCCGCCCAGCAGCAGACAGGCACAGTGGCCCGCGCTCACATGCGTCAATGTGCGGGTGGCCGGATCGATGGCGGCGAGGAAGAGCGTGACAAACCGTTCCGCGCCCACGTCCTCCACGAGCATCAGGTTGGCGCGTTCCATGATCTCGGCCAGGCTCTCGCGGTTGCGCGCCAGAATGCGGAGGTAGGCACGGGTCTCGGCCATCAACAACGCCGGGCCTATGCCATGGCCGGTGACATCCCCCACCACGATGCCGGTGCGGTCGTTCACCATGGTCAAATAATCGAAATAATCCCCTCCGGCGGCGTCGGCCGGCACGGATTTGCCGGCGATCTCAAAATTATCAATGATGGGTGATCCTTGAGGGAAGAGGCGCTGCTGGATTTCGCGGGCGATGCGGAACTGCTCCTCATGCTCCCGCAGCTCCGCCTCCTGCTTGCGCCGTTCGGTGACATCCCGGACAAAGGCCACATACCAGTGGCGGCCCTGGAAATCGATCTCCTTGCACACGATCTCCACGATCACCTGGGAGTTGTCCTTTCGCAGGCCGACAGTTTCAACAACGTGCCGCTCCAGCTCCCTGAAATCCCGCTGAAGATACCTGATGAGGCTGACATGTGAATCATCCGTGGCCTGCTCAGGCAGCAGCAGGGAGAGGTTTTGGGCGACCAGTTCCCTCGGGTTGTAGCCGAAGATCGGCTGCACGGCCGGGTTAGCGAACCGGATCACACTGTCGGTGTCCATCATGATCACGGCGTCTGCGGAGTTCTCCCACAGGGTGCGGTAGCGCAGCTCGCTCTCACGGACGGCGTCCTCGGCCTTGCGTCTTGCCGCACGGCTGGCGGCATCGCGCAGTTCTCGTTCCACCGCGGGGACAAGACGGGCAAGGCTGCCTTTCATCAGGTAGTCATGCGCCCCCGCCTTCATCATGGCCACGGCCATGTCCTCGCCAATGCCGCCGGAGATGACGATGAACGGGATGTCCAGTCCGCTGGCCTGGAGGAGCTGGAGTGCGGCGGGTGCATTGAAGTCGGGCAGGTTGTAGTCCGAGAGCACGATGTCCCACGTTTCCTCCACCAGGGCGCTGGAGAAGGTGGCTGCGGTTTCCACGCGCTTGTGCTTCACGTCGTAACCGCCCTTGCGAAGGATGCTCACCAGAATCCGCGCATCAAACTCGGAGTCCTCCACAATCAGCACACGGACGGTCTGGCTCATGGTTTCACGCCCAGAAGTTCGGCCATTTTGGAACCGATGTCGTTTTCGCGCATCAGGGACTCGCCCACCAGCACGGCCGATGCGCCCGCAGACCTCAGCCGGCCCATGTCGGTGCGGGAGTGGATGCCGCTTTCCGCGACGATGGTGCATTGATGGGGTGCGCTGCCTCCGTGGCGTTGCCTGAACCGTTGCGCCAGCCGTTCGGTGGTGGCCAGGTCCACCTTGAAGGTCTTCAAATCGCGGTTGTTCACACCGATGATGCCAGCCCCCGCCGCCACGGCACGGTCGAGTTCCTCTTCGTCATGCACTTCCACCAGGGCGGCAAGTCCGGCGCTTTCGGCGAGCGTCAGGAAGCTCTTCAACTGTTCGTCGCTCAGGATGGCGACGATGAGGAGAATTGCATCGGCCCCCCATTCGATGGCTTCCAGGATCTGCCGCGCATCGATGATGAAATCTTTCCGAAGGAGAGGCAGGGAAACTGCGGCCCGGATCTCCCGCAGGTAAGTGAGCGAGCCCTGAAAGAACTTCTCGTCCGTCAGGACGCTGAGGCAGTCAGCGCCGCCTTTCTCGTAGATGCGGGCAATGGATGCCGGGTCGAAATCCGGACGGATGATTCCAGCCGAGGGCGATGCCTTCTTCACCTCGGCGATCAGGGCGACATCCCCCGCCTTTGGCCGCCGCAGGGCAGCGGCGAAGTCCCTCACGCCGCCACGTGCTTGAATGGCGGACCGCAACTGCGCCACCGTGGGCATTCCTTCCGGAAGGCGGGTGACTTCCACGCGCTTCTGCTCAACGATGGTGCCGAGTATCGTCACTGCGTGAAGACTTTGTGCATCCGGGCGCGGGATTTCAAGGCAATGGAGCCCGGAATTCACTCCTCCTCCTCCTTGAGCCCTGCAATGCGTTTGGTCGGACAACCGGCGCGCAGCCATCCGCTGACGAATTCATCGAGGTCGCCGTCCATGACACCCTGCACGTCGCTGGTTTGAACGCCCGTGCGGAGATCCTTGACCATGCGGTAGGGCTGGAAGACATAGCTGCGAATCTGGTTGCCCCATGAGATGCTGCCCTTGTCGCCGTAGAAGCGCTCCATCTCGCTCTTGGCGGCGTCCAGCTTCAGGGCATACAGCTTGGAGATGAGCATGGCCATGGCGGTGGCTTCGTTCTGAGCCTGGCTGCGCTGGGCCTGCGAGGCTGCGACCAGCCCGGTGGGGATGTGCGTGAGCCGCACCGCGGTTTCCACCTTGTTCACGTTCTGGCCGCCCTTGCCGCCGGACCGGTAGGTGTCGCGCTGGATTTCGCTCTTGGGAATGACGATGTCGCTTTCGTTGATGTCGCTCAGTTCCGCGATCACATCCACGCTGGCAAAGCTGGTGTGGCGGCGCTTGTTCGCATCGAAGGGCGAGATGCGCACCAGCCGGTGGACGCCGCGTTCGGCCTTGGAGAATCCGTAGGCGTATTCGCCTTCCACACGGAAGGTCACGCTCTTCAACCCTGCTGAATCGCCGGCCAGTGCATCGGTCATCTCCCATTTCCATCCGCGCGAGTAGAACCACCGCCCATACATGCGCGAGAGCATTTCGGCCCAGTCCTGCGCCTCCGTGCCGCCGGCGCCGGCGTTGATGGTGAAGATGCAGTTGTTGCGGTCATGTCTGCCGTTCAGCAGCGTGCGCAACTGGAAGGCCTCCAACTCCTGGTTGAAACGGGTGGCGTCGCGCTGCACCTCCGCAAGGACCTGCCCCTGCTGCTCCTGGGGTTCCGCCTCGCCCAGTTCGATCATCACCTGCAGGTCTTCAAGCTGCTTGGTCGAGGCCGCCAGCGGGTCCAGCTTGCGACGGATCCCGTTGGCCTCGTCGATGAGTCTTTGTGCCTGCTCGCGGTTGTTCCAGAAGTCGTCCCTGGACATCAGGGCGTCCAGTTCCGCCAGACGTGTTTTCAGTGCGGGGACGTCAAAGAAACCTCCGCAGCTTGCTGAGCTTGTCGGCGGACTCGATCAACTGGGCTTTGACTTCATCGAACATAGGCGGCGCAGGTTAAGTATCCCCCGCGTGCTTTGCCCAGATATTTTTGCCCGCGGAACAGAAGGACTTTGCAAAACACGGACGCATCCAGCAGTTTCTGCACTTCAATGAATCTCAGGTCGCAGCTGCTTCATCGGATTTCGATCGCGTTGTTTCTGTCCCTGGCCGTCCGTCTGGGAGCGACGGATATTCCCCAATGGCCCCGATTCCGCGGCCCCAACGGGTCGGGCATCGCCTCGGATGACATTCCGGCGGTGTGGAGCCAGGCCAACCGTCACTGGAAGGTGAAGCTCCCGGGAGTCGGGCATGGTTCACCCGTTGTCTGGGGCGGACGCGTGTTTTTGCTGGTGGCGGACAGCACCACGGGCGAGCGGAGGCCGCTTTGTGTGGATGCCGCCTCCGGCAAAATCCTCTGGCAGGTGTCAGTCAACGAAATGCCCCACAAGCATCACAAGTTCAACAGTCTGGCATCCACCACGCCGGCCGTGGATGCGGATCGCGTGTATTTTTCCTGGGGAACACCCCGGAAATTGACGGTCGCCGCCTACACGCACGATGGAACACCGGCATGGGAGCGCGATCTCGGTCCTGTGAAGCGTGAACAGGGCTTTGCCTGCAGCCCCATTGTGCATGACGGCCTCGTCATTCTCTCGAATGATCAGGAGGAGGATTGCGCCTTGTATGCGCTGGAAGCCGCCACCGGGAAGGTCCGCTGGAAGCTGCCGCGTGAGGAGAATCATTCCAATTATTCCACCCCCTGCATCTTCACCCCGCCGGGCGGGAAACCGCAGGTGATTGTTTCCAGTTGGAGGCTCGGGGTGACCGGCGTGGACGTCTCCAACGGGCGTCAACTCTGGCAGAACAGCGTCTTTGCTCTTTCAAAATCCGAGCGGGCCATCGGTTCCCCGGTCGTCGCAGGTGAACTGGTCATCGCCAACTGTGCGTTTGTCAACGGCCCCAAGCACGTGGTGGCGCTTCGGCCGGATGGGGCATCGGGTTCCATGGCGGAGGCCTGGAGGCTTGAAAAGACGGTGCCTCATATTCCCAGCGTGCTTGCCGTTGGGGAGCGTGTGTTTCTCTGGAATGACCAGGGCATTGTGACCTGTGCGAAGCTGGCTTCTGGCGAGGTGCTCTGGCAGGAACGTCTGGCAGGTGACACGTTTGGATCGCCTGTGTGTGCGGGCCGGAGGTTGTTTGCCGTGGACAAGGGCGGCGTGGTCACCTGCATCGCCGCTTCGGACAAGCCCGAGGTTCTTGGGAGGTTTGAACTGGGTGAGAATTGTCAGAGCACGCCTGCCGTTGCGGGCGGACGTATGTTCATCCGCTCCTGGGAGCATCTCCACGCTTTTGGTTCACCCCTGGCACCGCCACGTTGAGACCGCGACTGCGTCAGAGGACGCCGGGATGTCCTGTTGTGCGATGAACGGCGGCGTATGCCGGTCAATGACAGCAACTAAGGTTGCCTCCATGGGTTCATGGCGGTAATGATCACGACGCCTCCACGATGAACGCCGACGCTGGATTCGGTGGCGGGATTTTTTATGAACGTTTCTTCAACTTTGCCTTCGAGGCGCATCGTTGCTGCGCTGGTCGTCTCTGTGTCGCTGGCTTCGGCAAGCCTTCATGCGTGGGAGAGTTCCCTTTATGGGCCCACTTGGACGCCCACGCCGTCCATCTCGTTTGAGTCGCAGAAGTTCATCCAGGATTTTTCCCATGCCGGATACAGGCGTGGCGAGGTGCCGCTGCCAGCCACGCCACCGGGGCAGGTGTTCAATGTCGTCACCGGATTTGGCGCGGATCCCTCGGGGACTGCGGACAGCACCGTTGCCATTCAAAATGCGATCAATGCTGCGGTGACTGCAGGTGGTGGCATCGTTTTCATGCCTGCGGGGACGTTTCGCGTCAGCGTTCAGGGGGGCAATGGCTACGCGCTGATCATCCCCGCCTCCAACATCGTGTTGCGCGGTGCGGGCACGAATCAGACGTTCCTGGTCAACAGCACGACTCAAATGCGGTCGGCACGCATCATCGAAGTTGGCCCGCAGACTGGTGCGGTGGCATGGACCTCGGAGGGCGGTGCCAACACCACGGCCATTACGCAGGATTTGTTGGGCCCTACGGTGCGCATTCCCGTGGCCAGCACGGCGGGTTTTGTGGTGGGGGAATACATCATCGTCCGTGCGGACCCCGGGGATGCCTGGGCGTTGGAGCACAACGAGCCTGACTGGGTGGGTTTTGCCGGCAGTTACGGACGGTTTCTGTATTACCGCCAGATCAAGTCGATTGACGCGGCCGCCAGGATCATCGAGAACGACATTCCCATCCGCTACGCGCTCAAAACGCGGGACAACGCCCGCATCTACAAGAAGAACAACCAGGTCAGCGAGGTCGGGCTGGAAGATTTTTCCATCGGCAATGTGCAGCATGGCGGCACGGCATGGGGAGAGAACGAATTCGACACACAAGGCACCGGCGCCTACGACGTGCATGGTAGTTTTGCCATCCGTTTTGGGCGCGTCCGTGATGGATGGGTCCGGCGGGTGCGATCCTTCCAGCCAGCGGGCAACACCACCACATGCCATGTGCTTTCCAACGGCATCCTCCTGTTCGAATCGCGCGGCATCACCGTGACGGAGTGCCATTTTCAGCGGCCCCAGTATGGCGGCGGCGGCGGCAACGGCTACATGTATCGCATCTCCAACGCCAACGACTGCCTGATCATGAATTCCGTGGCGGAGTTCTCGCGCCACGGGCTGGTGTTTTCCAGCATGGCCACCAGCGGCAACGTGTTCCACCAGTGCATCGACAAAACCACCGGCAAGGCCACCGGCAGCACCGGTGAATACACCACCTCCGGGCGCAGCAGCGATCATCACAATCATTTCAGTCATGCGAACCTCATCGATGTCT
>CAYQCZ010000204.1:0-7756 GCA_964415955.1 uncultured Verrucomicrobiota bacterium
AAAAAATCCCGTTCTCCAGCAGCAAAAGAAACAGGAGGAACAACCGGGGGCCTCATTCAGGTTCACATCACGGGATGGCATCATGGCCATGCACACAGGCCATCACCCGGGAGCAGCATGGTCAATCGATGGCACGTGCATCAATGACACGCCGGCGATCCCCACCGCCTTGCAGCCAGGCCAACAGATCGAGGATTTCTTCCCTGCTGAGCGAATCCAGCAATCCCTCCGGCATGGGTGACGCTTCGGACTCGCGGTGCGAGAGAATGTCCGCCTTCGGAATCTCGATGAACTTGAAGGGCTGCGCCGGATCGGTGGCGAGCTTCAATGTGGTGGAACGATAATCCCCCTCCATCACCACCTGTCCGGTATGTGTCTCCCCATCCTTGGTGGTGATGATCACATTGCGAACGCCTTCAGACACCTCCCTGGAAGGCTCGTTGATTGCCGTGAGCAGGTCGGGCCGGCTGAAGCGTCCCGCCAAGTGCGTCAGGTCCGGCCCGAAAGGGCGTCCTTCCGCACCGAATGTGTGACATCGTCCGCACATCGCGGCATGAAACATCCTGCGCCCGCGCTCCATGTCGCGTTTGCCGGTGTCTGCGGCCCCGGCTTCCAGCTCGGCCACAGTCCAGTGCTTCACAAACGGCCTGGGTGCCACTGGTTCCTCGGTGTGGCTTGAGCCGCTGGCATCCAGGATGTTTTGCATCGCGATTTTCTCCCCGGTCGGTGTTGCAGCCAGGGCCTCGTTGCGGATTTGGGCGATGAATTTCGGCAGTCCGGCCCCGCCGCGATATCGGTCCATGCGGGCCAGTTCGACGAAGTAGCGCCGACGAAGTTCCGGTGTCCAGCCGTCCTTCACGTTTCGCAGCAGGAACAGATAATGCATGCGCTCCTCCTGCGACTGCGCCCTGTCGATGAGCGGCATGATACGTGGCGGCATGCCACCTGCGCCCAGTCCGCACAGCAATTGTGCCAGTTCACGGTTCACCGCATCGTCCGCGCGGGGAAAGGCGCGGTCCAGTGCGGTCAGTGTCTCAACGGCCAGGCGCGGGTCCGGTTTCTCGATGCGTTGAAGACATAGCTCGATCACCCGCAAGGCCGCGGGCTTGTCCGCCGCAAGTCGCCAATCCAGTGACAATGCGCGCACCAGCACGGACGGGACGACTGCTGGTTTTCCCACCCGCGCCAGTGACAGCAGGGCGGCCCAGGCACGGGTCGCGTCCGTCTCTGTGAGCGCCCTGTCCTGCCAGTCAAGAAGAGGCTGGTGTTCGATTGCGACACGCGCGGCGTGTTGAATCCACGGGTCGGCGTGGTTCAAGTGCGGCCAGATGGCGTCGATGGCGTCCGGGACTGGTCCGTGGTGAAAAACTTCCAGTGAGCGGCGGAGCGCACGGGCATTTGCGGCGGCGATGTCCTGCGGAATGTTCTTTGTTTCAGTGGTTGAAGCGACAGCGTGGTTGTTTGTGTAGGCGACGCGATAGAGGCCCGACTGCGTGCCGCGTCCGCCTGTGACGAAATAGAGCGCGCCGTCCGGTCCGAAATCCAGGTCCGTCACATTGGCCGGCCGTCCGCGAAGAAACGTTTCCGCCTCCACGGAATAGCTGGCCCCTTCGGGTGTGAGGTGTGCGGCAATGATGCGGCCATAGGTCCAGTCCAGAATGAACAGCGCCTTGCGATAGCGTTCAGGGAAATGGCTGCGGGTGCCGAATTCCAGTGCGGTGGGCGAGCCCTTGCCGATGTCGAACGTGTTGGGCGGTTCATCGGCGTGATCCGGATAATACGGCGGCCATGAACCGGTCACATTCCGCCAGCCGTAGTCCGCACCGGACACCAGGTGACGCAGCCGTGTGGGGCGATACCATGGCGAGCCCATGTCATGCTCGGCATCCGCGTCGTAGGTGAAGGCCTCCCCATCCGCATTGAAAGCAATGCCAAAGGGATTCCTCAGGCCATGCGCGACCACTTCCCAGCGTTTGCCATCCACGTCCGTGCGGATCAAATGCCCATGGGTGCGGTCATCACCCGGCAGCAGCCCGTCGGCAGGCGGCGGCAGCCGCAACGCCCCGGAGGGCACACTCACTGAATCGCCGTGCATCATGTAGATCATCCCATCCGGTCCCAGAGTGATGTCATTGCGGCCATGGCCACCCGTGCGCGTGGGTGGTCCCATCAACTTCACCTCATCGAACACGCCGTCAGCCTTGGCGGAGCGCAGGCGATACAGGCCGGCTTCCATGGTGCGCGGTTTTTGATTGTGATTGTTGACGTTGGCGAAGAGGTCGTTGCCCACAAAGACCAGTCCGCGCACCTCGGGCAACGTATCGTTTATCAGGTCGCTGCGCACCACGGACTGGTTGTCGGCGCTCAAAGTGAAACGCAACAGGCCCTTCTTTTCCTTCGCCACGATGAGGCGGCCCTGGGGGTCAAACCGCAGGCTGATCCATGAATCCTCGTCTTGACGCGCGGAACGGACCATTGTGATTTGAAAGCCGGGCGGCAGACGGAAAGCTGAGGCTGCGGTGCTTTCCTTCTGGGAGCGTGCATCCTGCCATTGTTCGTAATCATCCAGCGGCGTGATCTGGATGCCGGCGGACCGGACGGGTGTCCACTCCACAGTCAGCAGCATTGACAGGGCGGCAAGACTCAATACCGCCAGTCTTGAAGACACACGCCGGATGTTCACGAGCGGCATGCAGGCCATCCATGTTGGAGTAGTGAGCCTTTTTGTCGCTGGATTACGCATTGGAGAAACAATGACCACGAGATGGATTGATTCGCACACTTATCGGGCCTTAAAACATGATGCGCAACACTTCGATGAACATGCACAAGCAACCCGATGAAGTTGTTACACACGAGGGTTGGCATGCGCTCACGTAACTGATGAGTGAAGTCACCCAAATCCTGCAATCCCTCAAAAAGGATGATCCGCATGCGGCGGAGGAGTTGATGCCGCTGGTCTATGAAGAGCTCCGCAAGCTGGCCGCCAGCCGCATGGCACGCGAGATGCCCGGGCAGACATGGCAGGCAACGGAGCTTGTCCACGAGGCCTGGAGGAGGATTTCAGACGGGCAACAATGGGACAGCCGCGGGCATTTTTTTGCCGCTGCCGCCGAGGCCATGCGCCGGATCCTTGTGGACAATGCGCGCCGCAAACGGGCGCTCAAGCGTGGAAGCCATCCCGAAAAGGTGGGTTTGAGTGAGATCAACATCATTGCGGAAAATGACGACGATGAACTCCTGGCCGTCCACGAGGCGCTGGATCGTCTCGCCAGTGAGGAGCCTGTGGTCGCAGAACTGGTGAAGCTCCGTTTCTTTGCCGGCCTGAACATCGATGAAGCGGCCCTGGCGCTGGACATTTCCAGAAGCACTGCCAAACGGCATTGGAACTATGCCAGGGCGTGGCTTTACAACGCGATCAAGGCCAAATGACCCATGCCCGGGCCCATAAAATCTGACCGTGAGATCTTCGATGGCGCTCTTGAAATCGAGGATGCCGGGGAGCGTGCGACCTACCTGAAGCAGGAGTGCGTTGGCAACTCTGCCCAGATGGGGAGAGTTCAAGCTCTTCTGGATGCTCATGAATCGGCAGGAGCGTTTTTGCAGACAGCCGCCATCAGGGGCAGTCCGGATGGGACGGAAAGGCCGCGCATGCTCGTGCGTTCATCGGAAGGTCCTGGGAGCGTCATCGGCCATTATAAGCTGCTTCAGGAGATTGGCGAGGGTGGCTTTGGGATGGTTTACATGGCCGAGCAGTTGCAACCGGTCAAACGCAAGGTGGCGCTCAAGATCATCAAGCCCGGCATGGACAGCCGCGAGGTGGTGGCGCGATTCGAGGCCGAACGGCAGGCGCTGGCATTGATGGTGCATCCGAACATCGCCCAGGTGTTCGATGCCGGAACCACGGAGGCGGGGCGGCCTTACTTTGTGATGGAATTGGTGAAGGGCATTCCCATCACCGAGTTCTGCGACAAGAACAAATTCTCCACACTCAAACGGCTGGAGTTGTTTCTGGATGTATGCAGCGCGGTCCAGCACGCGCATCAGAAGGGTGTCATTCACCGGGACATCAAGCCGTCGAACATTCTGATCACGCTGCACGACGGCAGGCCCGTGCCCAAGGTGATCGACTTTGGGATAGCCAAGGCAATCAACCAGGAGCTGACGGGCCGGACGCTGTTCACGGTGTATGGATCAATGATTGGCACGCCGGCCTACATGAGCCCCGAGCAGGCGGAGATGAGCGGGCTGGACATCGATACGCGCAGTGACATTTATTCGCTGGGAGTGCTGCTGTATGAATTGCTGACGGGAGAGACACCGATCAGCGGCAACGAGCTCAAGGAGGCCGGATATGCTGAGATGCAGAGGCTGATCCGCGAAAAGGAACCAACCAAGCCGAGCATGGCGGTGAGCATTTCGTGCCGCCAATCAACGACGCTGTCAGACTTTCACCAGGAGGGGCCGGATCAGCTGATCAGCGCCATGAAGGGCGATCTGGACTGGATCGTGCTCAAGGCACTGGAGAAGGATCGCAACAGACGATACGAGACGGCGAGTGATTTTGCCCAGGACATCAAAAGACACTTGAGTGATGAGGCCGTGGTGGCAAGACCGCCCAGCCCTGGTTATCTGTTTCTCAAATGGGTTCGACGCAACCGACTGGCTTTCGGTGCTTCCGCTGCGGTGATGCTTTCAACATTCGCCGGACTTGGGGTGTCAACTCATCTTTATATCAGAGAGAAAGCTGCGCGGGAACGGGCCACCCAGTCTGAGTTGGAGCAAAGCCGTCTGCGTAAGGACGCGGAGCTTCAGGAAAGAATGGCGCGCAAGGCGGCTGCACGGGCGGAAGAGGCTGGGGCAAAGACTGCATCTGCCCTCAAGCAGGTGGAAATGGCATTGATCGACGAGTTGATCGAAAAAGGACAGCCCGACCTCGCGCTTGCCCGATTGGCCCGACAGCTTCGCGCCGACGCTGCAAATCATGTGACCGCAGAGAGGACGTTGTTTCTCCTCCAGGAGCATGGTGTGCGTGCTGTGTTGCAGCCCGCCATTGCCGCCAACGGGACCGCATCCATCTGGCGGCTGAGTCCGGACGGCCTGAAACTGGCGGCTGCACTCCGAGATTCTGTGCAGGTCTGGGACAGCACGACCGGGAAGATGGTTGGCAAACCGCTGCTGGAGGGGCATCGCGCAACGGACTTGGATTTCAATGCAGATTCCTCGTTGCTGGCGGTCACCACAAGATTTCCGGAACCGGAAGTCACCGTTTGGGATGTGTTGACCGGGCTCGCCGAGGGAAAACCGATGCGTCACGGAAACATCATTCACAGCGCCCGGTTCAGTCCGGACGGGCAGTTTGTCGCCACAAGTTCGTGGGATTACCGGGCGCTGATGTGGGATACCCATGCCGGTTCCAGAACGGGTTTGGCCATGCAGCACGGGCACGACGTCTCGTTCGCGGAATTCAGTCCGGACGGCAAGTTGCTCGCCACTTGATCGCGGGACAGGACGGCCAGAATCTGGGATGCACGCACTGGCCGCCCTTTGGGCAGTCCCATGGTGCATTCCAACTGGGTGAACAAGGCTCAGTTCAGCCCGGATGGCCAGTGGGTCGTGTTTGGCACGGGCGGGGGCCTTGCCCGGGTGTGGGACGTAAATTCGAGCGCACCGGTAAGTGAGTTCATGGAACACGGTGGCGATCTGAGTGCGTTGTCGTTCAGTCCGGATGGCCAGCGCATCCTGACATCCTCAAAGAGTGCCCAATCGGCGCGATTATGGGATGCAAGAACCGGCAACCCGATGGGCCAGTCCATGCGCCATCGCAGCGCGGTGGTCAGTGCGGAATTCAGCCCGGACGGACTGCGCATCCTGACAGCTTCCGAAGGCGGGTTTGCGAGATTGTGGGATGGCCACACCGGCGAGTCACTTGGCTCAAGTTGCAGCCACCCTCAGAACTGGCAGCCGGATGCCGGCCTGATCGGTGCGCGGTTCAGCCCGAATGGGGCGAGGGTCCATACCTTTTCACCTTCGCAGGTTTGCGTATGGGACGGAGTGGGCTCCCCTCCTGTCAGGCATCGTCTGCGCACGATCGGCGTGGCCGTGGCCACACAGTTTGATCGTGCTGGATCCAAGCTGCTGCTCGCTGTGGACCGGCAGCGTGCAGGCATCTTCGATGTTCACTCCGGCCGTCATGTCACCGATATCACCGGCATAGTCGGCAATCTCAATCACTCGCATTTCAGTCCCGATGGCAGATTGGTCGCAACGCGCTCCGGGGATTTGCGTGGAACCACGACCGTGCAATTTTGGGATGCCACTTCCGGTGCGGCACGTTCAGAAGCGATTTCCTTCAGGGGTGGAGGAGACATGAAATTCAGCCGGGACGGCAAAATCCTGGCTGTTCAAGCCCTCGCCTCGTTGCACTTTGTGGATGTCACCACGGGACGAACCAACGGAATGGTTTTGGACGCCGGACGCAGGATCGTCGCGTATGAGTTCAGTCCGGATGGCAGGCAGTTGGTCACCTGCTCCGTGCAGGGCGCCAAGATCTGGGACTTGTCAAACAAGGAGGCCCCCGCTGCAAGAGTCCTCCACGATGGCGCAATGATTGACGCGCAGTTCAGTGAGGACGGCAGGTGGGTCGCCACTGCGTCTGCAGACGGAACCGTTCAATTCTGGAATTCGGCGACAGGACGGCCGCGCGGCACGCCCATGCGTCATCCAGCCCCGGTCAACAGGGTGCGATTTAGTCCTGACGGCCGATGGGTCGCAACGGCATGCCGGGATGGGAAGGCCCGCCTTTGGGACGTGTCGTCCGGCGAGGCCGTGGGTGAGCCGCTTCGCCACCAGAGCAATGTCACTGCGGTGGAGTTCAGCAACGATGGGAACCGTGTTTTGACAGCATCGGACGACGCCACCGCCAGGGTCTGGGATCCCTCCACGGGGCAGGCTCTTTGCGAACCGCTCCGCCACGAAGGGAACATCCTGCGTGCCCAGTTCGACCGCCAAGGATTGACGGTCATGACAATCACCGGTGTCGGTAAAGTGTCCGTCTGGGATATTCCTTCAGTGCCGAACGGGGGCGCAACGCCAGCCTGGCTTCACGGGCTTGCCGAGGCTGTGGCGGGGGTGCGGCTGACAGACGGTGGAGACATGGAACCCGTCCCGATTGAGGCGTATTTGCAACTACGCGATCGATTGCAGTCCGCGAATCCGGTTACACCCATTGAACGCTGGCTGGCGTGGTTTTTTGGTGACCGGAGAAACAGAACCGTATCGCCGTTTTCTGCAATGACGCTTCGGGAATACGTCTTGCGGTGTGTCGAGGAAGGCACAGTGGAAAGTTTGAAGGAGGCTGTGCGCCTGGATCCCACCGCCGGACTTGCCTATGCCCGGCTGGCGAATGCCATGGTGGATGCATTGACGGAACCGAATGTGCGATTAATTGGCGAGGCCGACTTCTACAGCCGTCATGCCGCAAAGATCACTCCAGATGATCCGCAGGTTAAATCCCTGCGTGGCCGGTTCCTGGCCACCATCGCCGAACGGTTTCCTGGTGCGCGCATCAATGTTCTCCGAAGTCGCGACGATCAGTAAAGGAGGTTGCCGACAGGCCACCCGCTTGTGACCGGTGTTTCTGCATGTTTGGAGATCGCGTGCATGCTTTTGCAGGCTTGCTGGCGGCGGGTGTTGAACCGATGGGCGGCACAAACCTCAAGAAATAATTGGACCTCTTTGGGCGATGAATCCGCAT
>CAYQCZ010000205.1:0-7707 GCA_964415955.1 uncultured Verrucomicrobiota bacterium
CCGTTTGAGGACATGCGCTACTGGCATCCCGACATCCGCCGCGTAGCGGACGAATATACGGTCTTTCTCCACCGTGCGGAGATCTAAAACGGTGTGCTGCATCTGCCGCAGACGCTGGGCGAGGTCATCGAGGTGCCGCTGGATGAAAAGGGGCGGTTCGATTATACGGAACTGACCGGATACCCGCCACCCGCAGGCATGCCGTTGAAAAATATCCCGCTTGAAATCAAACGTGTCTGGCACCTTGGCATTGTGATGGCAGCGCGACATCTGGGCCTTGATTTGGAGAATGCTGTGATCACGCCTGATTCGATCACTCTGCGCGGCCCGAACGGGTTGGAACGGGTCATACCACTGGATGAGGCCGGCATGTTCAACATCGGTTGGGAGTTGAAGTGGAATGACGAAAAGCTGACCACGCGCTCTTTCGCCAAGGTGCTGGACTGGGGGGTAAAGAGGAAGCGCGGGGAACTGGATTCCGGCCACGTCTTCACGAACAAACTGGTGTTCATCGGTTCCACCGCCACAGGCAACAACCTCACGGACAAGGGTGCCACGCCGCTTTCACAAGACACGTATCTGGTCAGCAAGCACTGGAACATCGCCAACTCGCTCATCACCGGCAGATTTGTCTCCCGCGCCCCGTTGTGGGTGGAGGTGGTGGTGCTGCTGCTCCTCGGCATGGCGGCGGCCAGTCTTACCTGGCGCCTGCGGGCACCCTGGCCCACCGTGTGGGTTTTCGCGGGTGCGGTCGCCTACACCGGCCTGGCCTATCTGGCCTTCATTTCCAGCAGGATTTGGATGCCGGTGTTCATCCCGGTGGCCGGGGCATTGTTCCTCAACCATCTGAGCCTGGAGACCTACCGTGTCGTCTTCGAGCAGAAGGAAAAACGCCGGGTGAAATCCGTCTTCGCCAAACTGGTGTCGCCCAACGTCGTGGATGAAATGCTCAAGAGCGAGAAGCTCAACCTCGGTGGCACCCGTCGTCAGATCACTGTGTTTTTCGCTGACGTGCGCGGCTTCACCAGCATGACCGACGAATACGCCGCCAAGGCCGAGGAATACGTCCGGACCCATCATCTGGAGGGTGACGCCGCCGAGGCGTATTACAATCAGCAGGCTGCCATCACGCTGGAGACGGTGAACATGTATCTGAGCGCCATCGCCGACAAGGTGAAGGAACACAAAGGCACCTTGGACAAATACATGGGAGATTGTGTGATGGCTTTTTGGGGCATGCCAACACCCAATCCGCAACATGCCCTGAGCTGTGTGCGAGCCGCCATCGACGCCCAGCGCGCCATGTATGCGCTCAACCAGAAACGCGCCGAGGACAACAAGCGCTTGGAAGCCGAGAATCTCGAACGCATGAAGCGTGGCGAAGAACCCCTCCAGTTGAACACCCTGCTGGCACTGGGCACCGGCATCAACACCGGCCATGCGATCATCGGCCTCATGGGATCGGAGCGGCACATCCTCAACTACACGGTCTTCGGACGCGAGGTGAACATCGCCAGCCGGCTTGAGGGTGTCTCGGGCCGGGGGCGCATCATCATCGGTGAAACCACCTTTGCCGAAATCAAGCGCGATGACCCCGCCCTGGCCGCCACCTGCGTTGAACTGGAGCCGGTCATGGTCAAAGGCATCAAGAAACCGGTGCGCATCTTCGAAGTGCCATGGAAGCTCGAGTCGCAACAGTTGCCCGAGCCCGGTTCAGACGCCGCGGCCACGGGCTTCTTCCGTCTGGAATCCAAGGACACCATGATCTTGAACAAGCCGGTGGCTCAGCAAACGCCCGAACCGCCCAGGGAAAGCGGCAAGCCAGACAGTTGAATGGAGGCATGGAGGTGTGAGGCATCACAAAGGGATGGGTTTTTTCAAAGCGTCGCGTTAGCCTTTGCTCATGCGAACCGTGGTCTATCCCGGCAGTTTTGATCCGTTGACCAATGGCCATGTGGATGTGGCCCAGCGGGCCGCACGCCTGTTCGACCAGGTGATCATTGCCGTGGCCAGCAATGAATCCAAAAGCCCCTTGTTCACCCTTGAGGAGCGCCGCGAACTCGCCGCCGAAGCGTTGAAGACGATTCCCAATGTGCGCGTGGAAACCTTTGACGGGCTGCTGGTGAATTACGTGGAATCGCGCAAGGCGGAGGCGATCATTCGCGGGCTCCGGGCGGTGTCCGACTTTGAATTTGAATTCCAGCTCGCGTTGATGAACCGCAATCTCAACCAGCGCGTGGAGACCATTTTCATGATGCCCAAGGACACCTATACCTTCCTCAGTTCGCGTATCGTGAAGGAAATTGCACGCCTCGGGGGCGACGTCAGTCCGTTCGTTCCGCCCGTAGTCAAATCAGCCCTGGCTGCACGACTTATGACCCCCAGCCCCTCAATCTGACAGACCATGGCCCTGCCTTTGAACATCCGCCATTTGGAGATGGATTCCATCCATTTACAGGGGGAATTGACGGCTGATGAACTGGACATGCAGGTCATTGACGAACTTTCAAGGCTTGCTATACCGGTAAAGTATGACCTGAATGCTGAAATGCTTCAGGGCAACATTTTGGTGCAAGGTCGGCTGGACATTGTGCTTCGATGTGAGTGTGCCCGGTGTCTCAAACCCTTCGATTGGCCGCTGATTCTTGGTGATTGGGTCTGTCATCTGACCCTGGAAGGCGAGGAGAAAGAGCCGGTAAACAATGACTTGGTGGACTTGACGCCTCATATCCGCGAAGATATTTTCCTCGCCCTGCCGCAGCATCCGGTCTGCAATCCGGAATGCCAGGGGTTGCCGGGCGACGTGATGTCGCAGGGCAAACCGCCGGACCGGGGCTGTATCCCTGATGATGGTGCATCCACGTGGGCTGCGCTGGACAAATTGAAACTCGACTAACGACATAGACCTATGGGTGTTCCCAAGCGTAAACCTTCCAAGAGCCGCCAGCGCATGCGCCGGGCCTACAACAGCGTGCTGACACTTCCCCAGCTCAGCACCTGCCCCCAGTGCGCCGCGCCCTTTGTGCCTCACCGTGTCTGCCCTTCCTGCGGGTTCTACAAAGGCCGCCAGGTGATCACGGTCGAAGCCCTCGGCTGAGCCGGACTGTTTGGAGCGCGGCAGATGGCTTTCTGCTGCGCTCTTTTCTTTTATGCGGATCGCGCTTGATGTCATGGGTGGGGACCATGGCTGCGGCCCCCTTGTAGGCGGAGCCGGCGAGGCATTATCCAGGCTTCCCTTGCTCAGGGAGCTTTTCCTCGTGGGCCGTGAGGACGAGGTGTGCGCAGCCCTGGCAGCCCGGGGCTTGAGGGACGCCCGTCTTCAGGTGGTGCATGCCAGTGAAGTGCTGACCATGGAGGACAAACCCCTCGAGGCGGTTCGCAAGAAAAAGGATTCCTCCATGCTGCGCGCCATCGAACTGGTGCGTGAGGGCAGGGCTGACGCGGTCATTTCCCAGGGCAATACCGGCGCGCTGGTCGCCGCCTCCACCTTCCGGCTCAAGCGGTTGGACAACGTCGAACGGCCCGCCATTGCGGTCGTCATGCCATCACTGACACGGGAGTTCGTCCTTCTGGATGCCGGTGCCAATTCCGAATGCACGCCCGAATACCTTGCGCAGTTCGCTGTGATGGGGACGGTTTACTCCCGTGAAATTCTCGGTCGCGCCAATCCCCGCGTGGGCTTGATGTGCAATGGCACGGAGGAATCGAAAGGCAACGATCTCACGCGCGAAACCCATCAACTGCTCAAACGCTCCAGGCTGAATTACCTGGGCTATGTCGAGGGGTTCGACCTCTTCAACGATCGCGTGGAGGTGGTGGTGGCGGATGGGTTCGTGGGCAACATCGTCCTCAAATCCTGTGAAGGCATGGGGCGGACGGTCGGCCAGATGTTGAAGTCCGAGCTCAAGGCCAATCCTCTGCGCATGCTCGGCGCTTTCCTTGCGCAGGGCGCGCTCAAGAAAATCAAGGAGCGCATGAACCCGGACGCCTACGGCGGAGCGCCCTTGCTTGGACTCAATGGCAACGTCATCAAGGCGCATGGTTCCGCGCGCGACCGGGCCATTTACAACGCCATCCGCGTGGCCTGCGAATCCGTGCAGCACCAGATCAACGACATCATCGCCCGGGAGATTGCCGAACTGGATCAAGTCCTCAAAACTCAAGACGAACCCACGGTGACCACCAAGGCATGACCACTGCGAACTCCAAACGATCCATCAAAAACCCCCGCGCAAAGCATGACTTCAAGGGGCGATCCAGTTCCATCGTGGCCGTCGGTTCGCATGTGCCCGAGCAGATCATGACCAACGCCGACCTGGAAAAGATCGTCGAGACGTCCGATGAATGGATCACCACCCGCACCGGCATCAAACAGCGGCGCATCGCCGCCAAGTCGGAATGCACCTCCGACCTGGCCGCCAAGGCGGCGCAACGTGCGCTCCAGAAGGCCGGGATGACTGCCGACCAGATCGACCTGATCATCGTGGCGACCCTGACACCGGACATGCTCTTCCCGTCCACGGCCTGCCTGGTGCAGCAGAAGATCGGTGCCAAACGTGCCGCGGCATTCGACCTCGAGGCTGCCTGTTCGGGCTTCATCTACGCCCTCGAAGTCGGCCAGCAGTTCATCATGTCCCGCACCTATGAGACGGTCATGGTCATCGGCGCGGAAAAACTGTCGTCCATCATCGACTGGCAGGACCGCAACACTTGTGTGTTGTTTGGCGATGGCGCCGGCGCGGCCATTCTCCAGCACCGGACGGATTCCCACGGGCTGTTGACCGCGTGCATGGGGGCCGATGGCGGCAAGGCCGAGTTGTTGTGCATGCCCGGCGGTGGCAGCCGTGTTCCTGCGACGCATGAATCCGTCTCCAACCGCCTGCACTTCCTGCGGATGGACGGCAAGGAAACCTTCAAGAACGCGGTCAACGCCATGTGCTCGGCGGCCCGGGAAGCCCTGGCCAGGTGCGAACTGGACATCACCCAGATCAAGTGCGTGATCCCGCATCAGGCCAACATGCGCATCATCAATGCCGTGGGGGAGCGGTTGGGCGCAACAGAATCCCAGCTCTTCGTGAACCTCGACAAATACGGCAACACCTCCGCCGCCTCCGTTGCCATTGCCCTGGATGAAGCCGTGGATTCAGGCCGGATTCAGCGCGGTGATCTGATCCTGCTCGTGGTGTTCGGGGCCGGATTGACCTGGGGCGCCGCAGTCATCGAGTGGTAGCCGGGAGGGATTGAAACCCGCCTTCGGCCACCTTCCCTTCAGTTCGATTTCAAACCTGCAGTGTTTACTGCGATGACGCGATATGTGTGTCTCCGGCCCGGCTCGGGACTCGGATCGGTATAGCGCATCGGCACCAGAGGCATCGCGGGCGTGTCGCTGTATTGCAGCCCCTGAAAGATCGGACGTCCGAAGGGATTTTTTGCCTGCGATGGCACCGTGGCGATCTCCACGCCATCGCGCAGGATGATGAAATGCGCCAGTCCGCTTTCCAGGTCCGCCTCGGCGTCCCATGACAATTCACCACCTTGCACCTTGAGCCCGGCCGGCTTGGGCGGTGGCGTGCTGTCCGGAATCGCAGTGTCCCTGATGTAATGCGACCAGGTCCGTGCGGTGGATTGATCCGGCAGCCAGACGGATGTCATCACATCACCTTTGAAATCCGCTGCGGCCGTTGCCTGCGGGACGGGCTGGTCCGGCGAAGGCATCGCCGCAAGCCACACCGGTCTCGTCGGCATTGCCCTGAGAGAATCTCCCGGTTTGGATGGCAGCCGCGTCTTCAGGCAGGCATCAAGCCATGCGATTGCCATGTAACGCTGGTTGCCGCACTCGTGGCTGGTCAGGGGATCAATTGCCAGTCCGATCAAACCACCGCGTCCCCGCACCTCCCTGAAAAATGCCTCATTGGCAGGCCACACACCGGCAAAGCGCCCTTCCTTCACCGTGAAGCCTTCCTTCGTGCCGGGATTGCACATGATGGGCACACCCAGCGCCGCCTCCGGCAACGAGTGCGCCTTGATGCTGGAACGCTGCGGGTTGGCTTCCAGGAGCGGCACGCCCGATCGCAGCCATGCAGCGGCCACCCTTTCGGGGTGCAGCAACACCATGCCGCCGGCCCAGTGCCCTCCGCCGCTGTGGCCCCACAAGGCCCATGGCACTTTGGAAAGCTCAGGATGGCCGCTCTTCACACCCAGATCAGCGAGCGCGCGCTGAAAGGCCGCGCTGGAACCGTTGCGCGGGTCACACCACATCTGGCAGTCCGCATCCTGTGGTTGCTCATACGAGGGCGACAGCAGTGCGCAGCCGTGCTTTTTCGCCAGCGCCTGCCAGTGCAGGTCGAACGCCCCGGTCAAACCCGATTTGCAGGAACCCTCGCCGCAGCCGTGCTGATGCACCACCACGCCGCGAAGTGTCTTCACTCCCGGCGGAATCCATATCGTGTAATTGACCGGAAAAATGAGTCCCCCGGGCTTGGAAGACGCCTCGTAACGAATCCGGTAATAAGGCGGGGCTGCTTCCGGAAAGACATCATAAGGGGGCTTCTGTGCAAACAACGGCGCGGCAAACAGGAGTGTCAGAAGGACGGTGCGATGCATGCAGGGAGCGTGCATGCATCATTGGAGGATTTCAAGAAGGCGGGAGGTGTGAGGCCATGGCGTGGGGGCTTCGGCGGCCGGGCGGAGGCTTGTTGACGAAGGTGCGCCTTGCCGCGTTCAGACAGGCCCAAGAATAACGACGGAGGGCCAGGAATCTCAGGGTCTGGCCTCGATCTTCTTTTTCAAATCGTCCAGTTCCTTGCTGACACGCCGGTTCTCCTTCTGAAGATCGAGCACCTCCTGCCTGAGACTGCGAAGGGTGTCCGCCGGTTTGCGCGCACCCTTGATCAGCTCCATGGCTTTCTCCGCTTCACGCTGGGCGGGATTCTCCTTCGCTGCAGAGGCGAAGGTTTCCAGCACCGGGAGACTGCGGGGATCTTCAAGCGTGCCGAGCGCCTTGATGGCGCCTAGCTGGATGACTTCATTCTTGTGATGCACCTGCGCCAGCAGAAACTCTCGAACGCCACTTTTGTCATCATTGTTTCTGGCCAGAAACGCCAGCGCATCGAGGGCTGAAGCATGCCCCCGGCTGGTGAATGCGTCCGCCCTGTCCCGGAGCACGTCCAGGACAGCACTGATGAGCTGCGGGTCGTCACGCTTACGCAGCCCGTTGATGGCGGCATCCATGATCCGGTTCCGATAGGATTCCCTGGCAAGGTGTCTTTCCAGTGTCTCCGCGGCGCGCACTTCGGGAAATGCACCGAGTCCGTTCAGTGCACCGGCTACGATGGCCGGATTCTTCTCCCCGGAGACAAACTTCAACAGCGCCTCCAAGGCGGCGGGATGGTAAAAGGCGCCAATGGCTCCGACGACCTCGTTGCGGACGCGCGCGTCCGGCTGGTTCAGGCTGGCGACAAGCGCATCAAGGGCTTCATCACTGTGGATTTTGCGCAATGCCTCGGCGGCCTTGGATCGCACCGCGTAAAAGGCATCCGACGCCAGCACATTCTTCAGGCGCGCGACGGTGGCTGCGTCGTTGCGTTTGGAAAGTTCCTCCACGGCCAGCCACCGTCCGAGCATGTCGTCCTTGTCATCCAACTGCGCGTTGAGCATGGCCTGCGGCGGCTTGAAGGTGATCTTTGCCAGCACGGTCAGGTCTGGATC
>CAYQCZ010000206.1:0-7627 GCA_964415955.1 uncultured Verrucomicrobiota bacterium
AGGCTTGTCGACGATAGCATAACCTGGATCTCGAGGATTCTCAGGTGGCTTGTTAGGAATGCGCGCCCAGTCGTCAAGGGTGTTGACCTTGACGACGATGCCATCAATTTCGTAGGGCAGCTTGCGACGCATATCTTTTTCCTCGTCGTAATCGGCGACGATGTGCTTGCGATACACGTTCAGCACTTCTTCAATACCGTTGCAAACCCACAAGTGCGATTGCGTGGGCAGGCCGAACGCTTTCAACGCCTCCAGCATCTCTGAATGCTTGGTGAACTCAATGCCCTCGGTGGCGCCAAGCGCATAGAACACAGCGCGTATGGGGCGCTTGGCCACATCAGCCGGATTCTTCTGCTTCAACATGCCGGCAGTGGTGTTCCGTGCATTGGGGAAAGTCTTCTCGCCTTCGGCAGCCAGCTTCGCGTTCAACACGTCGAAATCTTTGATGGTGATGAATGCCTCGCCGCGCACTTCAATCAAGGTGGGCGGGTTCTTCAAGTTCAGCTCGAGCGGGATTGCGCGCACTGTCTTGAGGTTGGCAGTTATGTCGTCGCCCTCCGTGCCGTCCCCACGTGTGACCCCGAGCGCGAGCTTTCCATCTCGATAGTGCACGCCAACAGACACACCATCTACCTTGGGCTCGATGATATATTCGATGTTATCGCGCCCCAGTTGCTTGCGGATTGTGGCGTCGAAGGCAAGCAGCTCCTTGAGCGTGTTTTCGTCCTGCGCACGGTTGCGTCTCTCGCGGTCGGGTTCTTCCTCTTTGGTCGGACTGTCACTGGCCTCCACCTTGTCGAGCGAGAGCATCGGCACGAGGTGTTTGACCCGTTCAAAACCCTCAGCGGGTGCGCCACCCACGCGCTGTGTGGGGGAACTGGGTGTGATCAGTTCCGGAAACTCCTTTTCCAACTCCTGCAACTCACGGTAAAGCAGGTCGTATTCGCGGTCAGCAATTTCCTGCCGCCCGACGACGTAATAGGCGTGGTCGTGGCGGCGGATTTCGGCGGCCAGTGCGGTGTGGCGTTGCGTCGCTTCGGTTGACGTCATGGCGGGGTGATTTCTAGCCGTTGAACATGGGATTGCACGTCTGAAGTGAAGGCAGACGCATCAAAAGGTGGGACGCCTCGCGCTGCGAGCCGTCGAGCCATGAGAAGCGGCCTTCAAGCAAAGCGTCAACCCCGGTTTCCGTGATCCGGGTCGCTTGTTGGCACCGGGCCTGTTCGGTCGCAGCGCGACCGATCCCACCTGCTTGGTTTGCTTCGTGCTTCCCGATTTGATGCGGCCGCCTGGCAGCGAAGTGTGGCCGGACTTTACCAGAGGCCCCCCCCCGGCTAGTGTCCCGCCCATGGAAACGCAACCCTATCTGGCCCGTCGGGCGATGATCGAGGACATCGACCAGTTGCGCGCGCTCTGGGAGGCGGAGCAACTGCCGGCAATGGAATTGGAGAAGTCCTTCACCGACTTCCAGGTGATTGAAACAAGGGACGGACGCATCATCGCCGCCGTGGGTTTCCGGGTGGAGGGCAAGCACGGGCTCATCGGCCCCGAAGCCTACGAGGATTTCGGACTCACCGGCGTGCTGCGCCCCCAGCTTTGGGAACGCATCCAGAACGTGGCGCGCAACCGGGGCCTGCTGCGGCTCTGGACGCAGGAGAGCGCCCCCTTCTGGCGCGAACAAGGGCTGGAAACCGCCCCCATGGAGACCCTGGAGCATCTGCCCGCAGGTTTTGACAACGGCAGGTCTGGCTGGCTCACGTTGAAGCTCAAGGATGAGGTGCTGTCAGGCCTGACGCCCGAACAGGAATTCGCCCTGTTCCAGCAGGTGGCCAAGGAGGGCACGGACAAATTGAAACGCCAGGCGCGCATCATGAACATCGTGGCCACCAGCGTGGCGGTCCTCTTCGCCATCGTGGTCATCTTCATGCTCATGGTGTGGATGAAATACGATGCCGCCAAGCGTTCCGGGAAACTGCCACCACCGGCAGGCCAGCAGTGAAAGGCATCGCAGGACACCAGCCAGCCGCAGGGCCAGTTCGCACTTCTGCTTTGGGGACACATTTGCTACCACAAGCCCCGTGAGCGGATCATCGACATTCAGGCTGGGCATCCTCGGGTCAGGCAGGGGCTCCAACATGGTCGCCATCGCCGATGCCTGCCGTGAGGGACGCATTCCAGCGGAAGTGGCGGTGGTCATCAGCGACGTCGCAGATGCGGGCATTCTGGACCGGGCACGTGAGCGAGGACTGGAGGCGCGCCACCTGCCGCCGGGCAAATTCCGCACCAAGCTGGACGAAGAAGCCGAGGCGGCGTTCATTCAGACATTGAAGGAGGTCAGAGTCGATCTGGTGGTGCTGGCTGGATTCATGCGCATTCTGAAAGGAGAATTCCTCAAGGCATTTCCACAACGGGTCATCAACATTCACCCGTCGTTGCTGCCGTCGTTTCCCGGCCTGGAAGCGTGGAAACAGGCACTGGACTACGGTGTGAAGGTCACCGGATGCACGGTGCATTTCGTGGATCAAGGCGTGGACACCGGGCCCATCATCGCCCAGCAGGCCGTGCCGGTGCTGGATGGCGACACCCATGCGACATTGCACGAGCGCATCCAGGTGGCGGAACGGACGCTGTATCCGCAGGCCGTTGCCGCGCTGGCACGGGGGTGTTTGAGGATCCATGGACGGCAGGTTTCAGGGATGAAGGCCGGTTAAAGCGAGTGGCGCTCACCAATGGTCAAATGGCACCGCGCCCATCCCCCTAGGCTGTTGGGAGGCGGCGCAGCGAAGGCGCTCTGCCCTTTCCGGCGAGGTGACTCAGCTCCACGCCTTCAATTTGCCTTTTTCTTCCGTGGTCAGTTCCGGCCACACTTTCAGGCCTTGGACATGGGCAAGTATTCGCTGTGCGCTGGACGTGTCGAATGACAGAAAAAGTTTGCAGCTCATTTCCTGGGCTGCCGCCACATGCATGACGTCCAATGACCGCAGCACAGGCCAGCGGGACGCATACCTCTTCATCATGGCCGCGGCCCTTCTGGCGACACGATGCGGATCTGTTTCAACCGTGTGCATTTTCTTCCCGGCTGCAATGTCCGCCTCCATCTCCGCCCATCGCTTTTCCGGATTCGGGTGAAATTTCCAGAAAGCGCTGGCAATTTCCGGCCAGTGAAGGAACACAAAGGGCAGCCTTGGCTTGTGCCGTTCGAGATAGGCCATGGCCGTCTCGGCATTCGCATCCTTGGTGTAGGCGGACACGATGAAGCTGGAATCCGCGTAAATCATCGCTCGTTGTTTTGCTGGCGGTCATGCGCAACCGTGTTGAACGAAACCGGGCTGTTCTCCAGTGCATCGATTTTTGCCCGGTGTTTTTCCCAGCCTTCACTCTCCGCGTCGCGCGTGGCTTCAATCACCAGTTGTTGCAACAGTGAATAGGTGGTCATCCCCCTTTCCCTGGCCACCTTGTCAAATGCGCTGGCCGTGCCGCTGTCCACCCTGGTTTGTATAAGTGTCATACAATGATGTGTAATCTCCTTGGTGCCCAGCGTCAACCCTTGCCGCACAGCCCTAAAACCTTGGACAAAGACCGGCCCCCATTGCCGGGGGTGCCGTTGAATGGCTTGAATTTGCCCTGGATTGTGGAATGGCCGAAGGCCGGCATCTTCAGCAAGCGCCACGAATCGCTTGAAGACTGTCCATACGATGCCATTGTTTGCGCGTCCCGAGTTAGAACATGCAAACCCGCTGCACCAACACTCCATGACTCCGCCACTCCGCCACTCACCGATCTCGTGGTATTTCTCGTTCGCACTCGCCACCCTCGCTGCCTCCGCCGTCGCCAATGACTGGCCCGCCTTTCGCGGACCGCACCACAACGGCACCACCGACGAGAAGAACTGGCAGCCCTGGCAGTCCGCACCCAAAACCGCATGGAAGGCCAAGGTGGGGCTGGGCTTCTCGTCCATCGTGATTGCGAACGGCCGTGTCGCCACGGCGGGCTGGGCCGGCAACAAGGACACGGTGTTCTGCTTTGATGCGGCCACTGGCAAGGAGCTTTGGAAGCACAGTTACCCGGCGCAGCTCGGCAACACCTTTTACGAAGGCGGCACCACCGGCACCCCCACCTTCGATGGCGACAAGCTCTACTGGCTGAGCCGCTGGGGCGATTTGTTCCGATTTGATGCCGCCAGCGGAAAGATCGAATGGAACAAGAACATCCAGAAGGAAACGGGCGTGAAGATTCCCACATGGGGATTCACCGGCGCGCCAACCGTGCATGACAACATGCTCATCCTGAACGTGGGCGAGGCCGGCATGGCCGTGGACAAATCCAACGGCAACATTCTGTGGAAGTCGGACAACCAGAACGCCGCCTACTCCACGCCGCTGATCATCCAGCGCGGAGGGCAATCGCTCGCCCTGATGGGCAATGAGGAGAACTACCTGGCCGTGGACATCAAGACCGGCAAGGAGGCGTGGCGACACAAGTGGCTGACGGAATACGGAGTGAACGCCGCAGACCCGATTGTGAATGGCGACCGTGTGTTCATCTCCAGCGGCTACGGCAAGGGTTGCGCATTGCTCGACATCAGCTCAGGGCAACCCAAGGAGTTGTGGAAGAACAAGTCGCTTCGCACACAATTCAACGGTGCCGTGCTGCATGAAGGATTCCTCTACGGTCCCGATGGTGACACCACCCAAACGGCGTCGCTCAAGTGCCTGGACTTCGCCACAGGCGCGGAGAAGTGGTCGGAAGCGGGCTTCGGCTCCGGCGGCTTGCTGATTGCCAACGGGAGCATCATCGCACTGAACGCCAAAGGAGAACTTCTGATCGCACCCGCGTCCTCATCCGGCTTCAAGCCCGTGGCCCGTGCCCAGGTGCTCGGCGGCAAATGCTGGACGGCTCCCAGCATGGCCAACGGCATCATCTACTGCCGCAGCGGCCGGGGGGACGTCGTGGCGGTGGATGTAAGGAAGTGACCCGCTCAGGGAGGGACGAGCTATGCGAGTCCCTGACTATCGTCGCGGGTGGAGAAGTGGGACTCGCGTAGCTCATCCCTCCCGGATATGGGTTCATCGCTCATTCGTGTTGATTCGTGGCCGCTCGTGGTTTCTCATCCACGGTCATGAACCGCCGCTCGTTTATTCACTCCGCCTCCCTTGCTTCCGCCGCTCTCGCTGCTGCGCCCTGCATCCGCGCGGCTGAATCCAAACGCATGCTTCGCACCGCGCTGATCGGATCGGGCTGGTGGGGCAAGAACATCCTCAAGGAGGCCATGGCCTCGGGCCGATGCAAGGTGGTGGGCCTGGCAGATGCGGACGAAAATGTCGCCGAGATCGCCGCCGACCAGGTGAACGGTCTCAATGGCGATTCGCCCAAGTCTTATCAGGACTACCGCGAACTGCTCGCGAAGGAAAAGCCCGACCTCGTCATCATCGCCACGCCGGATCACTGGCATGCGTTGAACACCATCGACGCACTCAAGGCGGGCGCGCATGTCTTCGTGGAAAAGCCCACAGGCCACACGGTCAACGAAAGCCGCGCGATGCTGAAGGCCGCGCGTGAGTCCGGCCGGCTTGTGCAGGTCGGTCTCCACCGGCGCATCGGCCCGCATCACGTCAGCGGCATGAAGTTTCTCAAGAGCGGCGCGGTGGGGGATGTGGGGATGGTCCGGCTGTTTGCGCATGGCGGAGGGGGCGGCGAGCAGCCGCGTCCCAACGAAGAACCGCCGCGCAGCATGAACTGGGACATGTGGTGCGGCCCTGCTCCGAAACGTCCCTTCAACAAGGCACTTCACCCGGGCGGCTGGCGCAACTTCCTTGATTACGCGAACGGCACGCTCGGCGACTGGGGCGCGCACTGGCTCGACCAGGTGCTTTGGTGGAATGGTGGCGAGTATCCCAAGACCATTTTCTGCGCAGGCGGTCGTTCGGTCCGTGGCCCCGTCGTGTTCAATGACAAGGAGCAGACCAGCGACGCACCGGATCATCAGGTGGCCACCTACGAGTTCGAGAAATTCACCTGCGTGTGGGAGCACCGCCGTTTTGCGGACAACAACAACGAGAAGCACAAGATCGGCGCGTATTTCTACGGCACCAAAGGCGTGCTGCATATTGGCTGGCGCGATGGCTGGACGTTTTATCCGGCGGCCAAGGGCGGCAAGATGGAGCACGAGGATTCGCAGCTCCAGGAGCCGGACGGCCACAACATCAAGCTGCTCTGGGACGACTTCATGAACGCCATCGACAACAAGCGCACGCCGGTCGCAGGCATCGAACAGGCCCATCGTTCCAACATCCTGCCCCTGCTCGGGATGCTCTCATGGCGCGTCGGACGCAGCATCAAATGGGATGGCACCAAGGAACAGATCATCGGCGATCCCGAGGCGAACAAGCTCCTGAGCCGCCCATATCGTGGGCCGTGGAAGTATCCGCAGGTGTGAGCAGGTCGTGGCAGCGATCTCATCGTTCACACCGCACGGCAGTTCCCCAAACCTCCATGAAACCAGCCTTCATCTGCCGCAGGCGGTTCCTGCTTTGTTCTTCCGCAGTGCTGGCCGGCCTGGGTGTGGGCCTGATCCGCACATGGAATTCCACGGCAGGCAAGTCACAGGAATGGCAGACTTTCAGCCGGTCCTCCAACGCACTCGGCTCCACCGTCAGCATGACCGTGCTGCACTGCGACAAAGCTGAAGCAGAGGCCGCCCTGGATGCCGCTTTCGCAGAACTGGAGTTGATCGAAAGCGTGATGAGCCTCTACCGGCCGGACAGCCAGGTCTGCCGGTTGAACCGCGACGGTTGTCTCAGCAATCCGCATCCGCATCTGGTGAAGGTGCTCAAGCATGCTGCGCAGGTGGCAGCCCAAACGGATGGTGCATTCGATGTCACAGTGCAGCCGCTCTGGAAGTTATTTCGGGATGCACAACGTCGGGGCAAACTGCCTGATGATGATGCCGTCCAAAGAGCGCGTGAGTCGGTGGACTGGCGACGGGTGCAAGTCGCGACTGATCGGATCCAGCTGGACGGCAAAGGCACAGCCATCACCCTGAACGGCATCGCGCAGGGATTCGCCGCCGATGCGGCCATGGCGACATTGCGCCGGTGCGGAGTGGAACATGCACTCATCGATGCTGGTGAAATGGGCGCTCTGGGCAGCAAACCCACCGGCGAAGGCTGGAAGGTCGGGATCCAGCATCCGCGAGACCCGGAAGCCTTCATTTCCATGGCGCGGTTGAAAGACCGTTGCCTGGCGACTTCCGGCGATTATCAGACACGGTTCTCAGATGGCTTCGCGCATCATCACCTCTTCGACCCCCACACCGGCCATTCGCCCATGGAACTCTCCAGCGTGTCCGTCGCAGCACCCAGCGCCATGGCCGCCGATGCAGTTTCCACGGCACTTTTTGTGCTGGGCTTCGGACGCGGCATGAAGCTCATCCAACGAGCAGCCGACACAGATGCGCTGCTGGTATTGAAGACAGGTCGTGTGGTTGCCACCGAAGGGTTTCCAGCGCTTTGAGTCTCGTTGCGAGCGTCCTTCGCACCGCCCGCGTTGAATCCCGGGAGCCGTTCCGCAAATAATTCGTCTAAGAAATACCCGGCGGATGTGTCATTACTGGTGCGACCCATGAGCA
>CAYQCZ010000207.1:0-7160 GCA_964415955.1 uncultured Verrucomicrobiota bacterium
GGCCTCCTGCAATTCATTGATGCCCTTGGCAAGGTCGCACAGGGCCAGTGCATCACGGACGGCCTCGGCGCCCATCTTGGCAACAAACGTATCCGGGCCGTAGGTTTCGCGCGCCTCCCGATACTCCGGCTCGCTGAGGAGTTGGTTGCGCTTGAGGGGGGTTGAACCGGGATCGATCACCAGATAGTCCTCGTAATAAATCACGCGCTCGAGATCGCGCCCGGTCATGTCCAGCATCAGGCCAATGCGGCTGGGCATGCACTTGAAAAACCAGATGTGGCTGACCGGCACGGACAACTCGATGTGGCCCATGCGCTCGCGGCGGACACGGCTGAGGGTGACTTCGACACCGCAACGATCACAGACGACCCCCCGGTGCTTGATGCGCTTGTATTTGCCGCAGGAGCATTCCCAATCCTTGACCGGGCCGAAAATGCGCTCGCAGAAGAGTCCGCCCTTCTCGGGCTTGAACGTGCGGTAGTTGATGGTTTCCGGGTTCTTCACCTCGCCCTTGGACCAGGAGCGGATGGACTCAGGGGACGCCACGGAGATGGCGACGTAATCCACTTGGTTGACCTTGTCGAGCCCGAGCAATTCGCGTGCGGATTCTTTTGTGCTGATCATAGTCTTGAGGATCGGTTGTCCTGCTTCAACAAGTGCTTGTTAGAGGGTGGCGAGCGTTGCAGCTGTGGTGGAGGGCTGGTCGGGATTCGTGTAGCCAACTTTGACATCCAGCCCGAGTGATTGCATTTCCTTGACGAGCACGTTGAAGGACTCGGGGATGCCGGCCTCCAGCGCATTGTCGCCTTTGACAATGCTCTCGTAAATGCGCGTGCGGCCCTGCACATCGTCGGATTTCACCGTGAGAAGTTCCTGCAGGGAATAGGCTGCGCCGTAGGCTTCCATCGCCCACACCTCCATCTCACCGAAGCGCTGGCCGCCATACTGGGCCTTGCCTCCGAGTGGCTGCTGCGTCACAAGTGAATACGGTCCTACGGCCCGGGCATGGATCTTGTCCGCCACCAGATGGCCGAGTTTCATCATGTAGATGTAGCCGACCACGATCTCCTGATCGAACAGCTCGCCTGTGCGTCCGTCGATAAGATGCGTCTTGCCATGTTCCGCGATGGAGACCTTTTCTCCCATGCTCTTCTCCAGGTCTCCGGCCTGATCCAGGTAGCCGCGGATTTGTTTTTCGCTGATGCCGTCAAAGACCGGCGTGGCAAACTTCATGCCAAGCAGCCTGGCCGCCCAGCCCAGGTGGGTTTCGAGAAGCTGCCCGACGTTCATGCGCGAGGGCACACCCAGCGGATTCAACACGATGTCCACCGGAGTTCCGTTCGCAAGAAACGGCATGTCTTCCTCCGGGACGATCTTGGCCACAACGCCCTTGTTGCCGTGGCGTCCGGCCATCTTGTCACCCACCGAGAGCTTGCGCTTGGAGGCGATGTAAACCTTCACGGACTTGATGATGCCAGGATCGACATCATCACCCGCCTCCACACGCTCAACCTCCTCATCACGCTGCATCTGAAGCTCATCGAATTTCTTCTTAAATGTGCCGATGATTTCGTTGATCTTGTTGCGAATGGGCGACGGATCGATCTCGATGCGGTCGTAAACCTGCGCCAGCTTGCGCAACAGCGTCTTGGTGATCTTGCGATTCGCGGGGATGATGATCTCGCCGGTTTCGCTGTTGACCACATCCAGCGGAATTTTCTCGCCCAGCAGGATGTTGGAAAGCGCCTCGGTCAACTGCTCGCGCAGTTCCTCAATCTTGCCCTTGTAGTCGTCCTCGACCTGCTTGGACTGCTTTTTCGATTCTGCGTCCACGGATTTGGAAACCTTCTCGATCTCCTTCTTCGCGGAAACCTTCACGTCCATGACAATGCCGTAGGTGCCTGAAGGCACTTTGAGCGAGGTGTCCTTAACGTCGGCGGCCTTCTCGCCAAAGATGGCCCGCAACAGACGCTCTTCCGGCGCCAGTTCCGTCTCGGATTTGGGGGTGATCTTTCCGACGAGAATGTCGCCGGGCTTGACTTCCGCGCCGATGCGGATGACGCCGTCCGGGCCGATGTTCTTCAACGCCTCGTCGCCAAGGTTTGGAATGTCCCTTGTGATTTCCTCGGGGCCCAGCTTCGTATCGCGGGCACCCACTTCAAACTCATCAATGTGAATGGAGGTGAAAACGTCCTCCTTCACGATGCGTTCGCTGATGAGAATGGCATCCTCAAAGTTGTAGCCGTTCCACGGCATGAACGCCACGAGCACATTGCGCCCCAGTGCGAGCTCGCCATGCTCCGTGCAGGGGCCGTCTGCTATGACCTGCCCCTTCTTGACGGTGTCGCCCTTGGCCACAAGCACCTTTTGGTTGATGCAGGTTGCGGCGTTGGATCGCATGAATTTGCGGATCGGATAGACGCCCACACCGTTGGCTGGATCATGCTTGATCTTTTTCTTGCCCTCGGGAATGTGACCATCCTTGGTGATGATCACCTGATCTGCGGTCACAGAGGCAACCTTGCCTCCCTCCTCGGCGACCATGACGGCGCGGGAATCGCGGGCAACCCGCTCTTCAAGTCCGGTGGCAACCAAGGGGGCGTCAGTCACCATCAAAGGCACGGCCTGGCGCTGCATGTTGGATCCCATCAACGCGCGGTTGGCGTCGTCGTGTTCAAGGAACGGAATCAGGCCGGCAGCCACGGACACAAGCTGCTTGGGCGAAACATCCATGTAATCCACCCGCTCCGGCTCCACGTCGATGAAGTCCCCTTTGCAACGGCAGGTGACCTTGTCGGTAAGGAAGTGGCCCTTTTCGTCAATGGGCGCATTGGCCTGGGCAACAATGAATTGGTCCTCGCGGTCTGCCGTGAGGTAATCAAGCTCCGCAGTCACCTTGCCCTTCACCACCTTGCGGTAGGGGGTCTCGATGAAGCCAAAGTCGTTGACACGCGCAAAGGTTGCCAGTGATGCAATCAAGCCGATGTTGGGACCTTCAGGGGTTTCAATCGGACAGATGCGCCCGTAGTGGGACGGGTGCACGTCACGAACCTCGAAACCTGCACGGTCACGCGAGAGACCACCGGGCCCGAGGGCCGACAGCCGGCGTTTGTGGGTCAACTCCGCCAGAGGATTGATCTGATCCATGAACTGGCTGAGCTGGCTGCGCCCGAAGAAGTCGCGAATCACAGCGGACAGCGCCTTGGGATTGATGAGCTTGGCAGGCGTCATCGTATCCAGCTCCTGATCGAAAAGCGTCATGCGCTCCTTCACCAGACGCTCGGTGCGGGCAAGACCAACACGGCATTGATTGGCAAGCAATTCGCCCACCGTGCGAACACGGCGGCTGCCAAGGTGGTCGATGTCATCAATCGTTCCCTCGCCTTTCTTCAGGCGCAGCAGGTATTTGGTCGCCGCCACCAAGTCATTCTTGGTGAGGATGCGCGTGTCATCGTTGCCGCTGATGCCAAGCTTCTGCTGGATCTTGTAACGCCCCACGCGACCGAGGTCATAACGTTTCGGGTCGAAAAAAAGACGTTTGATGAGTGCGCGCGCGTTGGCAGCGGTGGGAGGATCACCGGGGCGGAGGCGACGGTAGATGTCCTTCAATGCCTCCTCTTCGTTCTTCGTGGGATCCTTCTTCAGGCACTTGATCACCACCCCGTCGTCACCGCTTGTGTCCACAACCCGGATTTTGCTGACGCCAAGCTCTGCGATTTGGCGGATCACCGCCTTGGAGAGCGGCTCAAAGGCACGGGCAACCACGACGCCCTTGTCCTCATCCACGGCATCCTCCACAAGCACCTTGTTCTGCAATTCTTCGAGAGACTCCGCCTGCTTGATGGATATCTCCTCGATGTCATAGAAAAGCTTGAGGATTTCAGCGTCCGTTCCATCCCCACGCTTCTTGTCATCATCAAGAAAGTTCAAAGCCCGGAAGAACGTGGTGATCAAAAACTTTCGCCGGCGTTTCTTGCGGTCCAGATACACATAAAGCAGATCGCTGGTGTCGAACTGCGCCTCGAACCATGAACCGCGGTCCGGAATGATCCGGAAAGAGTGCAGCATCTTGCCGTTGGGATGCTGTGTGGCCTCGAATGCAAGACCTGGCGAACGGTGGAGCTGGCTGACGATGACGCGCTCGGCGCCATTGATGACAAATGAACCCTGCGGCGTCATCAGCGGGAGCTCGCCCATGAAAACCTTCTCCTCTTTTGCACCCCGCTCATCCTGCAACTTGAACGTGACATGCAGCGGAGCGCCAAAGGTGACACCTTCGCGGAGGGATTCCAGCCAGTCGAGCTTGGGATCACCCACCTCGTAGCTGTCAAACTTCAGGACTGTCTTTCCATCATAGCTTTCAATCGGAAAAACCTCGCGAAACACCGCTTCGAGTCCGACGTTCTTGCGTTTGGAGGCAGACACACCGGCTTGAAGAAACTCCAGATAGGAATTCAACTGCACTTCAATGAGATTCGGCGGCACGACGACTTCCTTGATCCGGCCGAAGTTGGTGCGTTCAGTGACTTTGGATGGCATGTTGCTTTGCTGATTTGCCGGCTTTTCCGGCTGTTTTCACGTTCTAATCAAAAAGAAACGAAGGAAAGACGCCCTTTTTCCAGCGTCAATCCGTTCGTCTCACCCCGGTTCCAATTAACCGACCTGCGCCTTTCAGAAATCTGATTCTGGAAGGAAAGAACAATCGGGGCGGCGGCACCAGCCGCCGCCCCTGCGAACCACAAGATTACTTGATCTCGACCTTGGCACCAGCCTCTTCGAGTTTCTTCTTGGCGGCATCGGCATCGGCCTTGTTGGCGCCTTCGAGGATCGGCTTCGGGGCCTCCTCGACGAGCTTCTTGGCCTCGGCAAGGCCCAAACCGGCCTTGACCTCGCGAACGACCTTGATGACAGCGATCTTCTTGTCCGCCGGCACGGAGGCCAGGATGACATCGAATTCGGTCTTGGCCTCGGCGGCAGGGGCGGCGGCTCCACCACCCGCAGCAGGCACTCCGGCGGCAATCGCGATAGGCGCGGCGGCCGTCACACCCCACTTTTCTTCGAGGGCTTTCTTCAGTTCAGCAGCTTCCAGGACGGTAAGCCCGCTGAGTTGTTCAACTAATGCAGCTATGTCTGCCATGTTTCCTTTCAGTCTCGTCGCCCCCGGCGGCCGCCGGTGAATTATGCCAGGTGCCCCCCGGCCGACGATTCACTATGTTTTCGTTTGTTTGTTGTTTGTCCCGCACGCACCCGCGCCCGGGAAATTGTTCGCTGTTCAGGCCTGTCCGCCTTCCTTCTCGATGCGAGCGCGGAGCACCCCGACAATGTCCCTTGCAGGTGCCTGGACCACACCCACAAGACCGGCAAGCGGAGCTTGAATGACGCCCACGATGCCCGCCCGCAGTTGATCCAGGGACGGGAGATCTGCCAAGGCCTGGACGTCCGCCTTCTCAAGGCGCTTCTCGTCCAGATAGCCGAACTTGATCTTGGGCCGTTCAAACTCCGCCTCGAAATTCTTGAGCACCTTGGCTGCGGCGGATACGTCCTTTTGCCCGGTCACCACCGCAAGCTGGCCGCTGAGGGCGCCTGCCAGATCGGCGATTCCAGCCTCCTTGGCTGCAATGCGGAAGATGGTGTTCTTGACCACGTGCAGTTCCGCGCCGCAGGCACGGAGACGCTGGCGGAGTTCGCCAAACTGCGCCACAGTCAGACCGACATAATCGACAACGATGAAGAACGGGGATGAATTGAGACGAGCGACGTATTCACTCGTGATGGATTTTTTTTCAGCGCGCATGATGTTTCAATGAGTTGAGTGATTTATGCGGTTTGAAGGCGGCGAACATCGATGCTGATGCCCGGACTCATGGTGGCTGAAAGCGTGCAGCTCAGAATGTAGGTGCCTTTGGAACTGGACGGCTTCGCTTTTTGCACTGCCTCCAGGATGGCCTTCACGTTGTCAGCGATCTGCGCAGGGGCGAACGACGTTTTGCCGGCGGGAACATGGAGATTGCCGGCCTTGTCGAGCTTGAACTCCACGCGCCCGGCTTTGACCTCCTTCACCGCCCTGGCCGTGTCATCAGTCACAGTGCCCGTCTTGGGATTGGGCATCAGACCACGCGGGCCGAGAACCTTGCCGAGTTTGCGGACCTCGATCATCGCCTCGGGCGTGGCAACGGCAACGTCAAAGTCTGTCCAGCCCTCGTTGCACTTTTTGATCATGTCGTCGAATCCCACGTGCTCGGCACCGGCTTCCTTGGCTGCCGTTGCACTCGGACCGGGCTTGGCGAACACAAGCACCCGGACCTGCTTCCCGCTGCCATGGGGCAATGGCACCGTGCCGCGAACCATCTGGTCGGACTGCTTGGGATCCACACCGAGGCGGAAGGCGACATCAACGGTCTCGCTGAACTTGGCCCGGGGAAACCTGGCCAAAATGTCAACAGCTTCCTCAATGCTGTAAGATTTGGAACCCTTCAAGAGTTCCAGGGCTTTGTTGTATCGTTTGCTTGGCATGTTGTTGGTGCGGTGCAATCGAACCGCCCGAGGCAGCTCTCCCGCTCTTGGTGTTTAATCGACGACTTCGATGCCCATGCTGCGGGCGGTTCCTGCAATCACACGAATGGCCGCCTCCTCGCTGACGGCGTTGAGGTCTTTTTGTTTGGTTTTCACGATTTCGAGGACCTGCTTGCGGGTGACCTTGCCGACCTTGTCCTTGTTCGGACTCTTCGAGCCGGACGCGATGCCTGCCGCTTTCTTGAGAAGGATCGAAGCAGGCGGCGACTTGTAGGCCAGGGAAAATGACTTGTCGGAATAAACCGTAATGATCACTGGAATGACCAGACCTGCCTGTTCCTTGGTGGCTGCATTGAACTCCTTGCAAAACCCCATGATGTTCACCCCGTGCTGACCCAACGCAGGGCCAACGGGGGGGGCCGGATTCGCCTGACCGGCCGGGATGGCCAGCTTGATTTGACCTGTGACTTTCTTTGCCATAATTCGTTAAGCTTTTTCTACCTGCCAATACTCCAGTTCCACCGGTGTGTTGCGTCCGAAAATGTTGACCGTGACCTTGAGCTTGCCACGTTCGGGATCCACTTCTTCAATGACTCCGCTGAAATTGAGGAAGGGGCCATCGTTGACCTTGATGGTCTCGCCCACTT
>CAYQCZ010000207.1:7170-7615 GCA_964415955.1 uncultured Verrucomicrobiota bacterium
CCTCGGAGTCGGCGATCTGGTTCTTGATCTGCTCAATCTCCTCATCCGTGGCGGTGAAAGGTGTTTCGCCGCCCACAAAGCCGATCGCACCCTGCGTTTCCTTGATGAAATAGAAAGGCTTGGGCATGACCCGGCGGTTTTCATCATAAAGGGCCATGTGGATGTAAACATAGCCGGGGTGCAGCTTGCGCAAGGTGACTGTCTTCTTGCCGCCGCGCACCTCAGCCACCTTTTCCATTGGCAGGAGGACCTCATTGATATACTCGCCCATTTCCTCGGGCTTCATACGCTTCTCAATGCTGTCCCTGACCTTGTGTTCCTGTCCGGAAAGGGTGTGGATGACAAACCACTGGTGCTTCATGCTCTTGCGTCGGGCTAGAGTTTCAAAAGATAGTTCTGGATCAACTGCACAAGCAGGAGGTCCACCAAGATGGTAAACAATCCG
>CAYQCZ010000208.1:0-7578 GCA_964415955.1 uncultured Verrucomicrobiota bacterium
TGGTCCTTGCGCAGGTCGCGACCGCGCTTGAGCAGCTTGCGTCCGGTGGAAGGGCAGTCCTCCACACGCGCGTAATGCCCGGTGGCGATGTATTCGCCGCCAAGCTGCCTTGCCCGGCGGATGAACGTGCCGAACTTGAGCCGCTCGTTGCACACCACGCAGGGGTTCGGCGTGCGCCAGGCCTTGTATTCCTCGGCGAAGTAACCAATCACCTCGCGCTGAAAATCCTCCGATTCATCCACCAGATAATACGGAATGCCCAGCTTGTGACACACGGCGCGGGCATCCATCACCGCCTGCGGGCCGCAGCACTTGTCCTCGGCACGCGACAGGCAGTCCTGCGGCCAGAGTTTCAAGGTCACGCCAACGACGTCGTAGCCCTGCTCGATCAACAGCGCGGCGGCGGCCGAGGAATCCACCCCGCCGCTCATTCCGATCACCACGCGCGTTTTCTTTTCATCCGACATGGGCGGGCAAACTAGGGCTGGGTGCAAGGACTGTAAAGGCCAGGGCTGTCAGCCCTCGCACAATTGCTTGAGCTTGGTGAGTCCCTTCTCGAAATCGCGCCCCACCATCCTGTCCATGTTCATGAACAACCCAAACAGCTTCCCCATGAAATAGTTGGTGCCAGACATCGACCACCGGACCGTGGTGACGGCCCCTTCCTGCACGAATGTGAACTCGGACATGTTGGTCGCCTTGAAGGGCCGGAGGAATTCCAGCCGGAACTGCACCCGCTTGTCGGGAAGGTTGTCAGTGATGGTCATCCGGCCTTCGCCCACCTTGTTGTTGCCGGACCACGCATACGACGCGCCCACGCCTGCGGGCGGACCCTCGAAGGTTTTCTTCATGGCCGGGTCCAGCCCTTCCCAGGGCGACCATGCCTCCCACCGACGCAGCTCTTTGACACACGCAAAGACCTTGCCGGGCGCGTTCCGAATGTCGATGGAACGCGCAATCTCGAAGTGGGACGGTTGCAACGCCGCAGCGATGATCAACGCGTTGAACAGCACGAACAGGACGATCAGAAGAACAATCCAAAATGTCATAACGATCACCACTCTACGCACACCGGACGGGGACACCAGCCCAGTTCATCGCTTGTGTCACCGCGTTCCGTCTGGTTGGATTAAACCATGATCTCAGCCCGTTTTCTGTCGATCAGCCTCACGCTGCTTTTTCTCTGTTCGGATTCGCCATGCCTCCGCGGCGCGAACACCGCCCTGTTCGACCGCACGAATCTGGTGGCGTGGTGCGTGGTGCCGTTTGATGCGAAAAAGCGCGGGCCGGAGGAGCGCGCCGAGATGTTGAAACAGCTTGGTTTCACGAAACTCGCCTACGACTGGCGCGCGGAGCATGTGCCGACGTTCGAGGCGGAGATCCTTGCGCTCAAGAAGCGCAACATCGAGTTCTTCGCCTTCTGGGATGCGCAGGAGGACGCCTTCAAGCTGTTCGAGAAGCATGGCCTTCATCCGCAAATCTGGAAAACCGCTCCCAGTCCGAACGCCGCCACTCAGGAGGCGAAGGTCGAAGCTGCCGCAAAGCAACTGCTGCCAGTTGTCGAGCGCACACGCCAGCTTGGCTGCAAGCTCGGCCTTTACAATCACGGCGGCTGGGGTGGTGAACCCACGAACCTCGTCGCTGTCTGCGAATGGCTGCATCAGCATGCCAACGCAAAGCATGTGGGCATCGTCTATAACTTCCATCACGCCCACGACCAGATCATGAAATGGCCGGGCGCTTTCCGCATCATGCGACCGCATCTGCTCTGCGTGAATCTCAACGGCATGATCCCCGACGGCGACAAGCAGGGACGAAAAATTCTCCATCTCGGCGAGGGCACCTACGAACTGCGCATGATGCGCGTGCTTCAGGACAACGGCTGGCAGGGGCCCATCGGCATCATTGATCACCGCCCCGAGACGGACACGGAACAAACCTTGCGTGCCAACCTGCGCGGACTGGACTGGCTGGTGAAGGAACTGGAGAAGGCGGGTGGTGGAGGAGCGCCGCCATTTGCACCGCTCAAGCCGGCTCCAGTGAACGCGCCAGCAACGCCGCCTGCTCAATCAAAGAAAGGAAAGAGCACTGCCAGCTCCAAGATCGCGGACCTTCCCACGCCTGGCAAGTGGGCGGCACAGGGCAAATTCGGCACCGCCCTGGACCCGAGACTGGAAGCCGCAGGTGTGCCGGTAAAAGACGATGGGATCCAAGCCCCTTTCACGATCGAATGCTGGGTGCGCACAGCGAACGCCGCCCGCTTCAACGTCTTCGTCAGCAAAGATCCAAAATCCAGCGGCGATCACTGGGAGATTTACTCCTTTGCGGGCCTGGGTGATTTCAGCGCCTATCTGCCGGGCTGCGAGCCGAACACCATCCGCTCTGGTCACGTGATCACGGACGGCGAATGGCATCACCTCGCCATGCAATTCGACGGCAGCCAGGTGAAGCTGTTCGTCGATGCCAAGCAGGTGGCTGCCAAGGCTGTCACTCGAAAGGCTGGCACAAAACGCATCCCCGGCCCGCTGGCAGTGGGAACCGCCTACGATGGTTCAGTCAGCGTCGGTTGCGATGGATTGATCGATGACCTGCGTATTTCCAAAGGGCTTCGCGCCATTGCCGCAGTGCCCACCAAGCCTCTTGAGATTGATTCCGACACGCTTGGTTTGTGGAATTTTAATGACCTGGTGAATGTGCAATTCGCCGATGCCACCGGACGCATGGGGCCGCTCGGCATGCTCGCGAAATATGTTCAGGTCGCTGCGGCGAAGCCTGTGGATCGTGAAGTCCGCGGGACGGGTGATGCGAACGACCCCTCGCGGCAGACTGAAAACGACTGGGTGGACGGGCGCTGGGCGGAAACGGACATCGGTCAGTTCCTGTGTGCGACGGTGGACACACCCGGACTACGCACCTTCAAGGGCATTGCCATCAAGGTGGGTGACAACGACGAAGGAACGGTGTGCTTCGACACGGATTTGATGCGCATGAGCACGGCGTGGACAGGCGGCTTCGTGAAACTGGACGCACGTCGCTACGGCTTGATCGCGGCACCGAAGCCCGACGGTGAAATTCAATTCACGGGTCCGAAAGGTCCAGGCTGGGCGAAGGACGGGAAGTTTAATGATCCTCGTGCAAACAGGTATGGCCCATTGCCCAAGGACTGGGCGCATTTCAAGGGAATGTATGTGCATGGCAGGCGCGTGGTGCTGAAGTACACGGTGGGCGGTGTGGAGGTGCTGGAGTCGCCGTGGCTAACAAAGGTGGATGGCAAGGCTGTGTTTATTCGTTCTTTCGAGGTGGCACCCGCTTCGCAGCAACTCCACGTCAAACTGCTGGAAGTGACCGGAGGAAAATCTTTGGGAAGTGTGCGGGAATTATCCTCCAAAGGTCATCGTCAGCAGGTCATTGATTTGAGCAGGGACAATTCGATAACACGCATGATGTTCAAAGGCGAAGGATGCTACATGGCCGGAGAAAAGGGCGTCAGATCCATTGGCGGAGGAAGAAACGAAGCATGGGAAGGAGCACAATGTGTGGTGCCTCCACATGACGGCAATATTCGCTTCTCAGTTCTCATCTGGAGCGAACAATCAGGCTCGAAAATTGAGGAATTTCCTGGGGCTGCGATCGCATTGATGGAAAACACCGACATGGGCTTGCATAAGTATTTGGCTCCCGGCCCCACTCACTGGCAACCCCTCACCACGCGCGGCTTCTTCGCCACCGGCAAGGGACCACTCCTCATCGACACGCTGACCGTGCCTTACGACAATCCGTGGAAGGCCTTGTTCTTCACCAGTGGACTGGATTTCTTCGCGAATGGAGACATCGCAATATGCACGGCGCATGGCGACGTGTGGCGCGTCAGCGGTGTGGATGAAAGGCTGGAGAAGCTCACCTGGCGGCGCTTTGCCACCGGGCTGTTTCAGCCGCTGGGGCTCAAGATCGTGGATGACAAGGTGCATGTGCTCGGGCGAGACCAGATCACCCGCCTGCATGACAACAATGGCGATGGCGAGGCGGACTTCTACGAAAACTTCAACAACGACGTGGAGGCGGCGGGCGGCGGGCACAGTTACGCGACGAGCCTGGAGACCGATCCGCAGGGCAACTTCTGGTTCATGAAATGCGCCGAGGATACGAAGCACGGCGGCACCATCATGAAGGTCTCGAAGGATGGTTCAAAGCTGGAGGTGGTCGCCACCGGTTTCCGCAATCCAAACGGCATGGGCATGAGCCCGGACGGCCTTGTGACCGCCGCCGATCAACAGGGGAACTGGGTGCCGGAGACGCGCATTGATGTCATCAAGCCTGGCGGATTCTACGGCTTCATGCCGATGCACAAGCGCGACATTGCGCCCACGGACTTTGACAGGCCTTTGTTGTTCGTGCCGCGCGTGCTGGACAACTCAGCGGGCGGCCAGGCGTGGATTCCCAAGGGCGAATGGGGGCCGCTCGGCGGGCAGATGATCCATCTCTCATTTGGCCGATGCACCATGATGACGGTCATTCGGGACATGGAAAACGATGGTGCGCAGGGAGGTGTGACGGCCTTGCCGGGCAAGTTCCTCAGCGGCGTGATGCGTGCGCGCTTCAATCCGCAAGACAAGGCGCTCTACGTCACAGGGCTCAAGGGCTGGCAGACGGCGGCCATCCGCGATGGCTGCCTGCAACGCGTGCGTTACACCGGCGAAGCCGTGCGCATCCCGACTGATTTTTCCATTCACGAGAATGGCATTCGCCTCAGCTTTTCCACGCCGCTCGATGCGGAACTGGCGAAGGACACGGAAAGCTATGGCATTGAGCAATGGAACTTCCGCTGGTCGGAGAAGTATGGCTCGCCGGACTTCAAGCCATCACAACCCGGCGTGGAGGGCCGCGACACGGTGAAGGTGACATCCGCGCGACTGCTGCCCGATGGCAAAAGCATCTTCATTGAGACTGAACCCTTGTCACCGGTGATGCAGTTTGCCGTGCACTACAATCTGGAGGACAAGGACGGCGAGTCAGTGCGAGGGACATTCTACACAACGATCAACAAGGTGGGGAAGGCGAGGTAAATGCCGACGGATGGTGCTTCGGGGTTCCTATCAGGCATTCCATAAGCCGTCCCCGTTGCCCGTAGCAAAGATCGTGGAATCTTGCCTGGGCTGTGGGCGGTCATTACGATTCGTTCAATAAATAGAGGAGGATAATCAGCCATGAAGACAAAGGACGCGCAACTGGTCCCGTTGGAAAGAGTCGAAAATCTTATTCACCTCGCCCGTGGCGAGAAGGTGATGCTGGACGCCGACCTGGCCGCGCTTTATGGCGTTGAAACCAAGGCACTGAACCGCGCGGTCAAACGCAATCAAAGCCGGTTTCCGCCAGATTTCATGTTCCGGCTCACCAATGAGGAGGCTGTGGCTTTGAGGTTCCAAACTGGCACCTCAAAAGCAGGCCGCGGTGGGCGACGGTATCTGCCCTTCGCCTTCACCGAGCAGGGTGTTGCCATGCTCTCCAGCGTGCTGCGGAGTGACCGGGCGGTTCAGGTCAACATCGCCATCATGCGCGCCTTTGTCGGACTGCGCCGGATGCTCGCAGACAACAAGGTGCTGTCTCAGAAGCTCGTTGAGTTGGAGCAGCGTCTTGAAAGCCACGATGACGCCATAAAATCACTCTTCGACGCCATCCGCGAACTGATGGCTGCACCCGACAAACCCAGGCGGGAGATTGGATTTCATACCGCTGGCAAACAACCGCCACACGACAGGACAAAAAAATCCAAACGCTGATGAAGCTTTCTGCAGTCGGCATACCATTGCCAGGGGCGTGACGCGTTCTGACCGATGATCAACAAGGTGGGGAAGTCCACCCGCTGAGAGCGCGGGCTCAATATTCTCCAAACAAATCCTCCTGCGGCCATTGTTTGACGGCATCGGCCGCGCGGTGCATGGCGGGATCAATCGCACCATCCGGCAGGTTGGGGATGTCCTGTCGCTGATTGAACAGCACCGCCCAGCTCAATCCATCCCAGCGCCTCACCAGCAGTGTGCGTGTGCCCGGCAGACTGCCCGTGTGCCAGCAGTTGAACCTGCCCGGCCTGCCCTTGATCGGGCGCACCTGCCAGCCCAAGCCGTAATACGCATCTGCCACAGTGCCGTTCTGAGTCCGCGAGACGGGCGCTGGCGGCGGTTCCGTGATGGCATGCAAACTCTCCTTTCGCAGAAGCGGATTCGGACCTTGATCGTCCATGGCAGCGGCAAACCGGGCCAAGTCCACCGCACTGGCGATCCACCCGCCATGGGCATCCATCGCTTCAAGATGAAATCCGCCGTAGGGCACGGGCACCTTTCCCGGCGTGGATGCGAAGACACTCTCCGTTGTCGCGTCATCGGGCGTGTAATACCGCACTTCGCCCGGTGCACGACCGCCTTCCAACGTGGCCCCGATGCGCATGCGTTGGACACCGATCGGAGCGAGGACGGCTTCCTTCGTGAACTGTTCGCAGGTGCGGCCGGTCACCCTCTCGATCACGCGACCGAGCAGGCAGTAGCCAAAGTTCGAGTAGGCGTAGCGTGTGCCGGGATCGAAGTCCAAGGGCCGCCCGAGCATGTTGCGAATCACATCCCCGGCTGAGGCAGGCGGCGGCTGGCCCAGCGAGCGCGCAAAATCCACCGACCGGAACATGGGGTCGAAGCTTTTATCGCGATCCCATCCACCGGTGTGTTGCAGACACTGGCGGATGGTGACCTTCTCCAGTCGCGCGTCCATGGATTGCCCGTTGATCAGGTGCGGCTTGAGATCGATGAAGCCGAGCACGGCATCGTCGAGCTTGAGTTTCCCCTGCTCCACCAGTTTGAGAATGGCTGCCGCAGTGACCGGCTTGGAAATGCTGGCGATGCGAAACGAGGAATCCGGGCGGACGGGCTCCTGCGTTTCCCGGTTTGCCCAGCCATAGCCGCGTGCATACGCGAGACGGCGGTCCTTCACCACGGCCAGCGCACCCCCTGGAATCTTGCGCGCCTCCATGAAGGCCTCCATCTCCCGGTCAAAGCTGGCGAGGGGATGATCCTCCAGCATGGCGGGCAACTTGACCAAGGCTCCCATGGCATGGCCCGCCCAAAGAGAAAGAGCGGCTGTGCCGCAGGCTGTGAACTGCCGTCTCGTGAACTGCCGTTCGCTCACTTTGCGGGCATCTGGATGACGGTTTTCATGTCCAAATCCACAGTCATGCCATCGGCCTGCAAGCGCGGCGTGAACTGCATGGTCACGCCCTGGCCGCTTCCGTTTAGAACGGAGATTTCCGCCTGCTGGCCCGATGCGGTCTGCACCTTCGGAGCGGCCATCAGGTCCATGCCGCCGCCCTGCTGCATGGCGCGCAGCACAGTGCGTATGTCCTGGCCCGGCATCGTTGCGTAACTTGCCGACCGGGTGTCGCCGGTGAGAAACCCGGAAAGGCCGGAGGCGTTGGCCCCTTCGACAGTGGCCGTGGCAATGCGCGATTCAATCAACACAGTCCCATCCTCCTGCACACGCGGCGTGATGAACGCAAAGCCATGACGTCCATCGGGCAGTTTCCAACCGCCCGTGATG
>CAYQCZ010000209.1:0-5319 GCA_964415955.1 uncultured Verrucomicrobiota bacterium
ATCACCACAAAGGCCCCAAGAGATTTTACTGAGCTAAGGATTTATTTTCCTCCTGAGGATTCAACAGGAACGGTTGCTCACCCCCCGATGTCATAGACCTTTTCGTCGAGCACGAGGCGGATGTTCTGGCCAAGCGCCAGCCAAGCCGAAGCCTCCGGATGGCGCTTGAGGAGGTCGAAGTATTCCGCTGATCCAAAGGCGATCTTCACAGTAGTCATATGGGCCAGCCTCTGGGACTGGGCATCCACCCATTGCGTGCCTGACTGATAAAAGCTGCGCCCCGCCACAAAGCGGCTCTGCTGTGTGTAGCCGACCAGCCGGGCAGCGGGTTCCGCCATGGCAGGTTGAGCGACGGTGGCAGCACCTCCCGACGCGGGAGGGGGGGCGGCAGGAGCCGTGGCGGCGAGATTGTAGAAGGCATCCGCCGCGCCACGCTTCAGGGCTTCATCCACATTGTCCGCGGACTTGAAAGCCAGCGAGGAGCGTGCACTGGAAACAGCCGCCGCACCGCTGCGATCGCTGCGTTCCCTTTCAAAGTTGGCGGCGGCCACTTCGCGTGCGGATCGGTCCTCCTGCAAACGGCGTTGTGTCTGGGCGGCAAGCGGCACGTTGCGGCGACCTTCATCCTCCACGATCAGATAGGCCGTGTAGGGTGTGACGATGTTGAAGGTGCGGGCCAGTTCCACCACTTCGTCGCGCAGTTCCTTGCTGTCGCCGTGGAGCCGGATTTCATCCAGCAGATGTCCGACCCTGCGCGTGGCCCAGAGGCGCGGAATGAAATCATGCTCCCCGGACTCCTTGGGGAATGTGCCTTCCCAGGTGAATGTGTGTTCACGCCCATTCAGCATGCCGGTCAGTTGAATGGCACCATCCCCTGCCCCGCTGTAACGCCCGGCCAGCACAAGCTGGCCGCCCTTGAAAAGGTCCGGCAACGGCGTGGGATGCAATCGTGTGGCACGCACAGTGCCTTTGAATACGATCTGCGGATTTGCGAGCACCGGGTCCTTGATCTTGGAAAAGAAGGTCGAGACCTTGACCTCGATGTCCTCGTCCGGGAGCACATACTGGCTGAAGGCGCGCGTCTTCTCCGTGATCTTGTCCAGCAGATGCGTGTTCACATCCGTGCCAATCCCGAAGCAGAACACCCGCGCCCCGGAAGCATCCGCGCCAGAGACACGCTCCACGATTTGCGTCTCATCCGTCCGACCCACGGTGGGGCGTCCATCCGTGAGGAACACGACGACAAACGGACGACGCACAGAGATGGGCACCAGGCCGTTGTTCTCCAGAGAATGTTCGCGCTGGCGGGCCAGTGACAGCGCCTTTTGAAGCGCGTCGTCGATGGCCGTGCCGCCGATGGGTTTCAAGTTCTTGATGAACTCCGTTGCGCGGGAGCGGTTGTCGCGTGTCACGCCGGACAGGCCTTGAAACAAGCCCTCGGATTCCGTGGAGAAGCGGATCACCTCGAAGCGGTCGTCCTTGTTCAAGTTCTCCACGCAGAAGAGCAATGCCTTCTTTGCCTGTTCCAGCTTGTTGCCGGCCATGGAGCCGGACGTATCCAGCACGAAGACCACATCCTTCGGCACCACCTGCTTTTCGTCCACATCCACGCCCGGCGATGCCAGCAGGAGGAAAAAGCCATCCTCACCCGCTGTGCGATACGTCAGGAGGTTCATGCCGATGTCGTCCTTGTCGGCGGCGAACACGAGCTGCAAATCGCCCTCGGGAGTGATGTTCGAGGCCTCGTATCCAATGACCGCCCTGCGATCGCCCTCGCGCCTCACATCCAGGGTGTGACTGGGGGAATAAACGGTTTTCAGCGGCAGGCGTGTTTCAAGTGCCATCTTGACCGAGAGCGATTTCACAGGCTGTGCGGAGTATCGCCCGGCACCGAGAGGACAATGATACGTGGTCAGTCCGGAGTCCGACGGCAGCAACTGTGTGTAAGTCAGAGTGACATGCTTGGTCGCATGTGGCTCGATCGGGAAGATGCGCACCTTGTAAAGATCCTGTCCGGCGAACTCGAGCAGCGCCGGGTCCTTCATGCTGCGGACGATGTCCTCGTAAATCTTGCGTGCCTTGGTGGCATCCAGCAGTTCCGCCTCCATGGACTTGCCGCCAATCTGCATGGCGAACTTGTTGATGTGCGCTCCTTTGGGGACGGGAAACAGGAAGGTGCCTTCTAGCTGGCGTGGATTGGGATTGTAGAAATCCTGCTCCACAGTGGTCACAGCCACCTGGTCACGGATGCGGACATCGACCTTGCAGGAAGCGAGTTCCAGAGGCGCGAACACATGCGGGCGCGGTGGCGGGATGGGACGGGGCGGCATCGGTGGCAAAGGCGGGCGGGGCGGCACGATGATCGCGTCCGGATCGGTGACGATGATCAAACCGGCGCCATGGACCATGCCACCGGCAAAAAGTGCGAAAACCAAAAGAGGGAGCAGGAGCAGTCGTTTCATGCTCCATTTGACGGCAGTGTCCTGAAAATGCTCCCCAGCCACCAAACTGAATTCACAGGACAGGTTCCGCCATCCAGCGCTCAGAAACGGCAGTTCAGGCTGAGGCCGCCGCCGACGTCGAACTTCCGGTAGTCCGGAATGGCTGCGTTGTCGGATTCCTTGATGTCGTAGGTGGAGAACACGCGCAGGCTGACATGCGCATTGAAATTCCATGCCACGGAAGCTCCGATGGACTGGATGAAATCGTTTCGATCGGCGCCCGTGTTTGTGTAGCCGAGATGCTGGAAGCGATAAAACGGTTGCGCGATGCAATGCGCGTTGAAGACGTGCGTGTAGCTTGCCAGCAAGGACTGGTTGATGCGGTCGTTGCGGGCCGATGGCAGCAGCGGCGGGACGGGATCGACCGATGTGATGTGATACTGGCCTTGATAGGCCAAGCGGATGAGTTTCCGCTCACCCAGCGGGAAAAAGCGCTCCACGCCCCAGCGCGGCGCGAGTTCCTTGTAAAACTCGTTGTAATCCTCCACGCCTGGCTGGTGGCCCAGAAGCCGCACGTAATCGATGCCCGCATAAACCAGCCAGTTCTCGGCGATGGCATATCGTCCGTCGATGAACGCGGTCTGCGCATCAAAGTCAAAGTTGCTGACTGGATTGCCCGAATCCTCCAGTCCGTAATTGAACCACTGGTGACGGAAACCGATGCGCGGAGCGAAGGCCCTGTCGCAGACCAAGTAGGGGTCCGGCGCGAGCGCAAACTGGATGCTGTTGACCAGCAGGGTGGTCTCCGTGCGCGCCACCGGGGACTCCGTGAGCAGTGCATTGGAAGTGAACATGAACTGGCTGTCCGTGCTGAACTCCCAATGCTTGCGCCGGGGCTTGAGCTTGAGAATGGATTGCGGTCCGACATCCGTGGATTCACCGGGAAACAATTCCGGCGGTGCATCGCCCTCCGAGTATTTCATTCCGGCTTCGATGCTGCGGCGGAACTGGCTGCTGTCGAGCGCATCCACGGCGTTCTGGGCATGGGTGATGGTTGCCGCCACCATGAGCGCGAGGATCGGAAGGAGTTTGAGGGGAATCTTCACGATGCGGGTTGGTTGGGATCAGGGCAGTTGGAAAATCTGGATGGGGGCGGTTCCATTTGGATTGTTCACATCCGAGACAAGCCCGCCCAGGGAGGCGCCGGTGATGGCTGCGCCACCATACGTGGAGTTGAGAATGTTGGCATAGCCGCTCATGACGGTGTTGTTGATGTTCGCCAGCCCCATCGTGGTGCGCAGAAACACACTGGAACCCGCTGCAAAATCGACCGTGTCCAAAATGATGGTCTGGGCATCAATGCGGGCCTGCAGGGACGAACTGAGAAATTCAACGTTCAGGAAACCCGCCATGCTTGCGCCCGGCAGCGCGGCATTGTAGGGGGCGAAATAGTTTCCTTCGTCACGGGTCACACCCTGCGCGGAGAAGGCATTCGCGCCAATGGTCATGAGCGCCCCCCCACCGACGACGATGTCGTGCCCGAAGAAACGCACGGACGATCCAGCCCCGGAGGCCGTGAACATGGCCAGGTCCGAGACAAGAAGCTGCGCCCCGGAGTTGAGCGCGGTCTTCTGTGTTGTGAACTGTGCGTCCTGCACGTTCAGATTCCCGCCAGCTCCGATGCCGATGCCTCCCATGAAATTCTGGAGATTGATGAATCCCGGCGAGCCCACCGTGGTGCCCGCACCGGAGGCGAAATACAGGTCGCCCATGCCGGACCCGGAGTAGGTCAGACTGGCCGTGTTCCCGAAATCAATCCCCTGCCCGCCCGTGAAATACAGGTCGAAGAACGACGGGCCGGCCGGCTGCAGGAAGGTGAGCATGCCCGTGTTCGGTCCGGTCACGTTGTTGAGGCTCAGAAGGCCGTGGGCGGCAAAATCAAAGTAATCCAGCCCCGTGTCGATCAGGTTCACAAAGGGATGATCAATCGTGATGTTGCGGCCCAGCAGTCCAACATACCCATCCGTCGGAAAGGGGCCAATGGGCGCAATCACGGGCGTCAGCGCCAGTTGGCCGGGATGGAGATTCAGATTCGCGCTTTGCACCAGCACATCCACGGTCAGTTGCGGCGGAACCCTAGAACCGGAACTGCCGATGCTGGTCTGAACCACGTTGGGATCAATCACCTCCACCTGGGTGCGCGTGGCCGTGTTGCCCACCAGCAGGCGGGTGTCTTCAGCCTGTCCGGAGTTGATGAGCCTCACCTGCGCGTCCACGGCACGCTGCACTTCGGGCATCGAAGGCAGCGGTTCGGGAAAACCGTTCACCAGCCTCGACCCGCTCACCAGGGTGTTGAGATTGATGTCCAATCGGGGCCCGAACTGATTTCCCCCCGGCAGCACGAACAGCAATTGACCCGCGTTCAACTGGCGGAAGTTGCCATTGGGAAGCGTCACCTGCGCCCTCCCCTCAAGCACGACCACCTTGAATCCGCCATCCGATGTGGCGGAAACAATCAACGTGGTGCCCAGCACGGCCGCGGCCGCGCCACCGGTCTTGATGGTGCCGCCACCCCTGCCTTTTGGGGAATGGAACAGGAGGCTGCCCTGCTGAAGATGGACGGTGCGCCCGCTGTCGCTGAAGGCAAACACGGTGTTGGCTCCGACCCTCGTGATGGTCTTGTCGGCGGCGGTGAGTTCGGCCAGCGAATCAGCCGCCGTCCGCACGACATCCGGCGTCTTGAACAGTTCATTCACCTTTGCCGGTGCGACCTGCTGCGTGGCCTTGCTGGCCACGCGGACATCATTGATCACACGCGTAAACGTGGCCTCGGTGAGAGGGGCAGTTGCGGCACCCAAAACAAGCGGAACCAGAGCTG
>CAYQCZ010000209.1:5329-7338 GCA_964415955.1 uncultured Verrucomicrobiota bacterium
GCGCTGAGAACTCACCCAATAAATGGTGGAACTGGTACACAAAACCCAGATAACGGTTGCGCAAGGTGGCGCGATCACGATCGCTGAGGCTGGCCAGATCTGAGCCCGACACCTCAATGCGTCCGCCTGAAGGCAAATCCAGGCCCCCCAACAAATTCAGCAAGGTGGGTTTGCCGGAACCAGAGCTGCCGACGACAGGAGCATGGAGAAAGCTCTCATAAATCGTTGGACTTGTGCGGCTGAGCGGGCAGATAAACAGCCATCAAACTTGATGGCAAGGCAAAGTTCCGCGAACTGCTGCAATCCATTGCGTGGCAGCGGTTGCTGATTGTCATGGGCCTGGTCACCAGCTGGACGGCGCTCGTCCACTGGCTGAGCGAAGGACAATTCAAACCGCTGACTGACAGGGAACACTACGTTCAAGACCTGCTGATGCAGTCGGGCCGCAAGACGACGATGGACACAAACCTCGTGTTTATCGGCATCACGGAGCCCATCTACGCCGACGTCCCGCTGGAGAAGGATCCAGATGCACAAACCTCACCCGCCCTGATGGCCATGCGTGAGAACTGGCCGTGGTCACGCGTCGTCTGGGCCGAGTTGATCCATCGCCTGGCCACCGCTGATGCCAGAGTCATCGCCATCGACCTGGTCTTCGCAGCAGAGGGACCGGGTGATGCGGAACTGGCAGCGGCCATTGAACAGCACAGGAATCGGGTCGTCCTCGCATCCATGATGTCTGCGAGTGAAGCCGAGGGATTCTCCTTCACCCTGCCCAACCCGACAATCTTGAGGCCCGCAGAGGGCTTGCCCGCATCCTTTGACGAAAGGGTGGGCTTCATCACGATTACACCCGACATTGATGGTGTGGTCCGAAGACATCGCTACACAATACCGGAAAGTGAATTGTTGGAATTGAACATCAAGACGCCCTATCACGAGTCCTTCGCCGCACGCATGCTTCGCAAACAAGGACTTGCCGGACACATCCCCTTTGATCCAGAACCCCTTCGCATCCGATATACCGCGGCACCAAGGACTGCATGGGAGCCAGTTCCTTTGAATCACGTTCTCACCCCTCGTTACTGGACCAACAACTTCGCCAACGGCGCATCTTTCAAGGGAAAGACAGTCATCGTCGGTCCGGCAAACAACATCTTTCACGACGAACACCCGACGCCTTTCATGCGCAGCCACGGCCAGATGCTTGGGCCGGAAATTCATCTGAACATGCTGAACGCGGCGGCACACGGTGAGTTCATATCCGAACTCTCCCTCATCGGACGCCGCCATTCCCTGCTCGCGGCAGGATCGCTGGCCTTTCTCATGGCCATGCTGGTTCCGCTGGCGGCCCGGCGTCTGGTGCTCAGCGGCATGGCCGTTCTGGGCTATGCCTGGATGGTCCGGTGGGTCTTCGACCATCAGAATCTCATGCTCATCTCCGCAGCGCCCGTCGCCGCCTTTGCAGGAATCAGCCTGAGCACGTTTGCCTATGATTTCGTGATGGAGCGCCGCGCCCGGCTGAAACTGCGCACCACCATGGGCTATTATTTTTCCCCAAAAGTCCTGGAGGCTGTCCTCAACAACCCGGGTTCCATGGAGCCGCGCGAAGCGAATGTCACCCTGCTGCTGACCGATCTGCGCAACTCCACACCGCTTGCGGAGCGGCTCGGAGCACAGGAAATGTTCCGGTTGCTCAACCAGATCTTCGAGGTGCAGACCGAGGCCATCATGGGTGAAGACGGCAACCTCGAGCATTTTCTCGGCGATCAATTCCTCAGTTATTGGGGCGCGCCACAAGCCCAGCCGGACGCCGCCGACCGTGCGTTGCGCGCTGCGCGCAAGCTGATTGCGGGCATGGACGGCCTGAAGGAAACATTGCAGCCGCAGGTGGCGGAGCTGTTTGGTTACGGTGTCGCCCTGCATTGTGGTCCCGCGTTGGTGGGCAACAAGGGCTCCAGCAAACGCCTTGATTATGGCCTCGTCGGCGACACGGTGAACGTGGCCGC
>CAYQCZ010000209.1:7348-7574 GCA_964415955.1 uncultured Verrucomicrobiota bacterium
GAAGGAATACGGCGTGCAACTGCTCGCCAGCGGTGAATTCATCGGGGCCCTTGGCGCCGCGGTCACATCCCGCAAACTGGATGTCGTGATCGTGAAGGGAAAGAGCCATCCCATGACGATTCACGAGATGCCAGCCGGGAACCCAGCCCCCCGGCTCGAAGAATCATGGCGACGCTATGAGGCGGCGTTTGTCGCGTATCAGGCCGGACGTTTTCAAGAGGCGGGC
>CAYQCZ010000210.1:0-7573 GCA_964415955.1 uncultured Verrucomicrobiota bacterium
CGAACGGCGTGTCTCGATCATCCGCCAGCGCGAGGCCGCTCAAGCCAGTGCCGCCCATTTGCGGCGGCATCAACGGGCCGGGCATGAGCGGTTGATACGGCCGCAACTTGTCCTTCGATCCCGTCCGCACATGGATGCCCGCCTCGTAGGGAATGATCGGGTAGCCCTGGTCGTTCGCCTCCTGAATCCACGTCTCGCCCGTGCGGGACACGGTGAGGCCCCAGATGTTGTTCGGACCAGCGGTGAGGTTTTCAAACATCGAGCCGTCGAGCGTCATGCGCGCGAGCTTGCATTGGTTGAAGGGAATCTCCGTCGAGCCATCGGCGAACGCGCTGCCATCGGGACGCCGGACCTTTGAGTAGTTGAACAATCCCTGCGCCAGCAGCATCCAGCCGCCGGGCGCGCGGGTGAATTGGTGCGGAAACAAGTGCGAGTCCTGCGTGCCGAAGCCGGTGAGGATGACCTCGTGTTTGTCGGCGCGACCGTCGCCGTTGGTGTCGCGGTAGAGGCGGATGTCCGGGCCGTATTGAATGAACGCGCCGTCGCGATACGGCAAAATGCCGAGCGGCATTACAAGGTTGTCGGCGAAAACACGCGGCTGCGCGGGACCGGGACCGTAGGGCTTGTCGAACACCACCACCTTGTCCCGGCCACCCTTGGCAAAAAGCGCGTCGGAGGCGGCTTTGTTTTCGTTGGCGTCCACGGGGTATTCGAGCGCGGTCATGCTCCACATGCGCCCGCGCGCGTCCCAGTCCACCGCGACAAACTTCCCCAGCCCCTCACTCTCGGCAGCGACGAGTTCGATCTCGAAACCGGCGGGCAGCTTGAACGACTTGCGCTGCTCCTCCGGTGACTGCGCGGGAATGCCGGCGGCGTTGTAGCTGATGTCGCGACCGGCCTTGGTGGCTTTGGTGTCGGGGGCGGCGGCGTTTTTCTTCGGCGCAGCCTTTGGCGCAGGCGGAGCGAGTTTGCGCGCCGCGTCCACACCACCGAGCGATTCCCACGTCGGCGCTCCGGGTGTGGGCGGCAGTTCCTCGATCGTCACGTCCTTCACCTGCACCAGCGCCACGCCGCCGCTGTGAACCTGCGGCCCGATCTGGCCGTCGAGCGCGATGTTCTTGTCGGTCTCGGTGTAATCAATGCAGAGCACGCCATTGATCCACGTCTGGATGCGCGGGCCCTCGGCGCGGATGCGGTATTCGTTCCAGCCGAAGACGTCCACGACCTTGTCGAGCGCGGCCTGCTGCTCCGGCGTCGGCGACCAGATGACGCGGTTGCGGCGGAACTCGTCGTAAATTTTGCCGAACCAGCCTGCGCCGCAGTCCACTTGATAACCGCTCATGTGATGTCCGCCGGGCACGCGCACGCTGCGAATCTGAATGCCGCTGTTGATCATCCCCGTCTTCGGATCGCCGCTGCACTTGATTTTCAGCCGCAGATCGAAGTTCTGGAAACTGCGCTTGGTGCAGATGAAGTAGTTGGCCGTGATCTTCTCCGTGCGCGAGCCGCCGGTGATCACGCCGTCCTCGACGCGCCAGATCGCGGGGTCGTAGTCCCAGCCGTCGAGCGTCTTGCCATCGAAGAGCGAAACAGGAGCGGCGATGGCCAGGGGCCAAAGGCCGAGGGCCAAGGGAAGCGTCAAGAGGAAGGCAGCAAGCCGAGCGCGCGTCGTGCGCACGAGTGAAGTTGGAGCTTGGGAATTAAACCTTCCCTTGAGCGTGGAACGTTGAGCTTCGAGATTCGCACTGGGGTTCATGGTAATTTTTTCCTGTTGGTTTTCTTCGCACCGGCAGGTGCCGCGGCAGCCCTGGCGAGCGGCACTTCCAAACGCCTCGGCCCGGAATCAAAGGAACGGGCACCGCTTCCCGTGCGGTCGATGTCGCCCAGTTCCTCCCGCGCCTTTTCAATGTGCCGCATCAGTTTCGCAACGATGCCGGGATTCTGCTTGGCAAGATTGTTGGTCTCGCCGGGATCAGCGCGCAGATCGAGCAACTGGATGTCATCCACCTTTTCGATCATCCTGCCCCACCAGCCGGTTCCCGGCGGATTGGCGGGACGCGGCAATACCAGTTTCCAATCTCCAACACGCACTCCCGTCAGCAGGCAGCCGGTGTAATACAGATACTCGTTTCGCGGGCTTTCATCCGCCTTGCCGAGAAGAAAATCCGCGGCGTCACGCCCGTCCAAGGTGCGATCCTGAGGCAGCTTCGCCCCGGCGAGTTTCGCGAAAGTCGGCAGTAAATCCATCGTGCTCAGAATCTGGTCACTGACCCTCCCGCCTTTCAAGTGACCTGGCCATCGGGCGATGAATGGCACGCGGCAACCGCCGTCCCAGGCCGACATTTTCCATCCGCGCAGCGGCTCGGCGGAACCCGAGTGATCGCGAGGGATGACCTCCTTGGCGTTGGGCTTCATGCCGGCGGTGGTCTCGATCCACGGGCCGTTGTCCGAGGTGAAAACGACGAGCGTTTTCTGGTCGAGCCCAAGCGCCTTGAGTTCATTGAGAATCTGGCCGGTGGACCAGTCGATCTCCTCAATCGAGTCGCCGTAGGGGCCATAGGCGGATTTGCCCTTGAAGTCATCAGACGCGCCCAACGGAACGTGCGGCATGTTGTGCGCGAGATAGAGAAAGAAAGGCTGATCCCGATGCGCCCGAATCCACTGAATCAATTCGCGGGTGTAATCCCGGGTGATGTGATCCCAGCTTTGAACGGCCTGCACCACAACCTCGTCATTGCGCAGGATGGGACTGCGCGCCGGCGAGTCCTTCACGTAAACGGTCGTGCCATTGAACCTCGGTGTGCCGTAGAAATAGTCGAAGCCCTGTGCGTTCGGCATGGTGGCCGGATCGGTCCTCGCGGGGCCGTCCCCATTGAGGCCGAGGTGCCATTTGCCGATCAACGCCGTCGCATACCCCGCGGACTTCAGCACTTCCGCCATGGTGATCTCCTTCGTGTGCGGAACGGTGTGGAGGCGCTTGATGTTGTCCGGCTCGGCCACGCGGATGGGATAACAACCCGTCATCAGGGCGGCCCGCGAAACACCGCACACGGGCTGAGCGTAGAAGCTCGTCAGCCGGAGCCCTTCGCCGGCCATGCGGTCGAGGTTGGGCGTCTTGATGGTGGTCGAGCCCTGGCATCCGAGATCGTGATAGCCCTGATCATCCGTGAAGATGAGGACGATGTTCGGACGTTCCGCCGATGAAGCAGACGGCGCAGGCATCAGCAGTGCGCAAACAAGCGCGGCGAGTATTGTCCTGACAGGCATGGGGAAAGTTTTACGCTGGCCGGCGTCAAGGTCCAATGCCCAAAACGAACCGCCAGTTAACCGAAACCCACCTGCGTTCGAGTGAATCAGGCTCACCGGAACGCCCCGCGTGCGACGGAATCCTCGCCGCCATTGAGTTCGACCTTTGCGGTGAGCGCACCTGCGCGGTCGCGCGAGTGGATCGTAATGTCGCCTTCCAGGCGTTCGCCCGCTTCCAACGTTGGTGCAGCGCCGGGGAAACGGCGGATCACCCGGTCGCTGCCGCCGTCGCGACGATGGACGATGAAGCGCAGTTCGCTGGGTGATTGGGCGGGTTGCGTTTCGACCGATCTCACCGGCCACTGGGATTCGTCGGCCTGCATTTGGATGATCCACGCCCGGCAAAATGTCTTGTCGGCCTGCCATTCGTAGGTGGGCACCGGCCAGGGATTGGCGGTGGTGTCGTGGATGCGCCAGCCGAGCAGCTCAGGTTTCTCCTGACCCGAAATAATGGCGACATCGAATCCATCCGCCGCGCCGACCGGCAGGATTTGCAGCGCGGCGCCGGGCGCGATCGCGGTGGCCGATTTGTCTGCGGCACGGATGGCGATTTCGGGCGCGTTGAGACCGAGCTGCCACGGATGCCGCCAGGTCCGTGTCTTGTTGTCGCCAGGCTCCACCGTATCCATCACGATGTAGTAACCGTCGCGCTTTGGCTGCTCTCCTTTTACAAACACGACCTGACGAAGCCACTTTCCGCGAACGTGCTCCGTGCCGTAGTGCCAGCCGTGGGTGAACGCGCCCTCGCCATAGCTGAAGCGCGCGTTGTCCACCCAGCGGCGCTTGGGAGGGTTGAAGCCCACAGCCATCTCGCCCTTCCAGTGCGGGATGCTGTTCTCCTGCGCCCAATCGGGCGAGAGCGTGTTGAAGGACAGCGAGCGCCCAGCGTGCTTGGTGTTGCCGACGCCGCTGTAACTGCCGCGACCGGCGTTGCGGATCAGCAGGTTGTTTCCAAACTGAGCGTAGATGTTCAGTGCATCCATCTTGCCGTGGCTCGCGCCCCACGGGCCTGCGCCAAAGAACAGATACTTCTCATCGGGCCCCCCAGCCGGTGCGCATCACGTATTGGCCGGCGTTGGGGAAGTAGAGCGACGCCTGTTTCGGCGGCGATCCCTCCGCGCCCTTGGTCGCCATCCAGCGGAAATCGCTCCGGTCGGGGAACCATTTCAGCAGCGACTGGTAGCGGTCCTCAATTGTGCTCCAGCCACCGTCATTCAAATCCATCTGCGCCTGGCTGGGCGCGGTCAACAGCATGGGATGCTCAACGGCCCTTTCGAGAATCGTGAGATACTTCGCGGGAGCCTTCACCCCGAACCGATCGAGCAGGCGCAGGTAGTTTTCGAGCGCCGCAATGGACGCCCAGTTGTAGCCCGTGCTCAGGCTCGCGTGGCTGCCGTCGGGATGAAACTGCGCCGCCAGCATCACATCCCAGCGCTTCATCGCCGTGGCCTTCCACTCCGCGCTTTCCGCAAACTCCGGCAGCAAGAGCGCGGTTTGCAAAAGCGCCAGCGTCGTGTGCGCACCGCCGTCGTCGTGCGCGGCAAAGCTGCTCGGATTCATGATCAGCCGCGCCTGCCGCAGCACGCCCAGCAGCAGGGCGAAGTGCGCTTCTTCGGTGAAGTCGGGTGACTTGCGAAACACCTCGTAGGCCGGCCACCAGGTGAGTTCGAGGCGACGTCCGATGTTGCTCGTGTTCATGTAACCCCAGCGAAACACCGTGCCGTCCATCAGATTGACCCCGCCCACGGTCGGGCAGCGCTCCCAGAAGAACGGCTCGCGCGACACCCAGTCGAGCACCTCGGCGCTGAATTGCTGCGCGTAGCGTGCGTCTTGCGAGTCCTGCCATGCTCTGGCCAGTGACACCCAGTGAAAGTGACGGTTGAGAAAGCCGCTGTCGCGCGCCCAGTTCAGTCGCAGCGGCTCGTGCTGGAGCACCCAGCGATGCGTCTCGCCTCTCGTGTCGGTCCAGGCCTCCGCGAAGCCGTCGAAATAACCCATGGTGCCGTAGCGCCCGGCCACCGCCTCGTCGGCGATCTTCTGCCAGTTCGGATGCAACGCGGTCGTCTTCGCTTGCTCCAGGCCAGGTCCGAGCGGTTCACTGCGCGTGCTCATGTGACGAATGAAGAGGGTCCGCGCCTCCGCCATGCGGCCCGCCTTGAAGGCCTCGCCGACCGGCCTCATCGCCGGATGGGAAAAATCCAGCGCGCGCAGCCCGTTTTCCCACGCGGGCGGCAGTTCTGCCGCTGTTCGCGCGTCCACCGTCTGCGCGCGCAGCACTGTGAAGCGACTCGTCTGCGTGATGTTCGCCTCCAGTCCGCCGCGCATCGTGAACAGCTTCACCACGCCGGCATGAATCCTCTCCGACAAAGTGTGCTCCTCCACGGGACGATCCATGTAATCGACAAACAAACGCACTCGCGATCCCCCGCCCTCCGGCCAGACCACCAGCTTGATGCGGTGTCCAATCCCATCACGAAACGGCAATTCGTTCGGATGCTGGTATTCGCGGTTGTCCGTCCAGCCCGGCGGCTTTGGATTCGGCGCCGACATCGTCAGATTGGTCTGCCGATGCCAAAGAGCGAAGGCCGCGCGGTCTCCTCCTTCGCGCAGATCCAACCGCAACTGGCCGCCGCCGCCGTCTTGCACACGCTCGCCCTCCTTCAATCCCAGCATCAAACCGGCGACCACCTGCAGGTCTCCCCGCTCCGCGGTCACGGGATCCATCTGAGCTTCCAGCACAAACGACTCCGCACCGGGCACAAGTCCGTCCACCACCGACTCGCTCCACTGGCCCCTGCGGGCAAGCAACTCGATGGCGTTGGTCTGCGCGTTTGCATCGCCCACCAAACCCAGCGCGAAGAGAACGCTCTGCACGCTGTTGAGCAACAGCACGCCAAACAACTTTTTCCTGACGGGCATGACCGGATTCTTACCATGGACTGGCATACTTCTGAATGGCCAAACCGAACCCTGCACTGTCTGAAACACACATCCACGACCTGCACACGCCGGGAATCGATGCACTGATCTGGCATGCGCCATGCCCCGGTCTTCATTCGGCTGATGTTGGCTCACAAATCCAGCCACCTTCGAATGTCCCTGCGAAGGCGCTTGATGCCGCGCTCAATCTCGCCGGGGTCGTTGGCGCGACTGCGACCGTGAACGGGATGACGGGATCAAAGGACGTGCGGAGCCAGCGCGGAGGTTTCCCGGCCTGGATTGTGGCTGCATAGGCTTTGATTTGGCATCCTTGGACGGCGGGTGCGGATGATCTGAGGAGGGATTGCGATCGCGCGTTTTCTGCGATGCCGACCGGGACCGCCCGTGCGCCTGATTCCGACGTTCCGAGCGCTGCTGTTGATGCCTGTGAGAATGGTCACGGGACCGTTGCTGCGTTTGTTGCGGCTTGCGGGGCTGCTCTTTCTCTGTGGGTGCCAGCCGGAAGTCCACCTGCTTCTTGAACGAGTCCACCTTCGCCACCTGCACGGTGACCTTGTCGCCGAGTCGGATGACGCGGCGCGTGCGACGGCCCACGAGGAGATTGCGTGCGGCATCGAAGACAAAGAAATCATCCTCGACCGTGGAGAGCGGCACCAGTCCGCTCATGGCGAGGCCGGGCACGTCCACAAAGAAACCGAAGTTCCGCACGTCGGTCACGAGCGCGGCGTATGGATCGGGACGTCCGGACCTGAGCTGTGCGTTGAGAAACGCATAAAGTTTCACGTCCTTGCTGTCGCGTTCGGCGTCGGCGGAGTTTCGTTCCGTGTTCGAGATGTGTTCCGCCGCCTCCTTGAGCGCGGGAGTTGTGCCCGGCTGTTCATCGAACAGCGCGCGATGCACCACCAGGTCGGCGTATCGGCGGATGGGCGAGGTGAAGTGGGTGTATTTCTTCTTGGCCAGTCCGTAGTGACCGAGCGGCTGGACGTCGTAGCGCGCCCGCATGAGCGATTTCAGGAAACCGATCTTGAGCGCCTGACCGATGGGAATGGTTCCAAGCCGGTGAAGGAGCCTCTGGACTTCGGCGGGCTGGCTGAGGTTGCCGCAGGGCACATTATGGCCAAGCACGTCCTCCCGATATTCGCGCAGACGCTTCGGGTCCGGTTCTTCATGAACACGATACACGGCGGGACGGCGCAGGTGCATCAACCGCGTCGCGACGGCCTCGTTGGCCAGCAGCATGAACTCCTCGATCAACTGGTGCGATGCGTCGTTTTCGGAACGCTCGATGCGCAGGACCCGGCCCTGTTCATCAAGGCGGATCTTGGAT
>CAYQCZ010000211.1:0-271 GCA_964415955.1 uncultured Verrucomicrobiota bacterium
GGACCAATGGGCAGGTTGATGCGCAGGCCAATGCCCCAGTTGTCGTTGAAGGCCTTGGTGGAGCCGGTGGCAAAGGTGTTGGGCGCGGTCAGGAAGGTGTAGGTCTTGTCGAAGCTGAACGCATCGCGATAGACCATGCCCGCATCGTAGAACAGGGCGAAGCGCAGGCGGTCGATGATCGGCAGCGTGTATTCCGCCGTGCCATACCAGTAGGTGCTGCCGCCAATCGCCTCGTTGCGCGAGAAGGTACTCCGGTGGATGGTCAGCGAGG
>CAYQCZ010000211.1:281-7500 GCA_964415955.1 uncultured Verrucomicrobiota bacterium
CGATAGCCGCGGAGCGAATTCAGGCCGCCCAGAAAGTAGCGCTCGAACAACGGGACCCTGGCTGTGCTGCCGTGGCGCTCCACCACACCCACGCGCCCGCCAAGCTCGAAGATGTGCCCTGTGAAAAAACCCGGGAAGTAATGCGTGCTCCTCGCTTCAACACGGTAAATGTCCGTGTCCAGACCCAACGGACCGCCGGCAAAATCCGCGCTGAGTTCGGTGCGCTGGCCCTTGTTGGGATAGAAATTGTCGTTCCGAGTATCGTAGGTGAGCGAGGCGGAAATCATGGATGTCGTCCGTCCCCCTGCTTCGACGATGACTTCCTGCGTGACACGCGTGGGATCGGTGATGTCGATGTCCACGTTCTGAACGGTGTAGCCGATGCTGCCGATGAGGAAGTCACTGCCCAGGGCGCGGGAGAGACTGAGGCGCGTGCCTGAGTGCGTTTCCTTGAAGATGTCGCTGAGGAAGTTCAGCTCGCGATGGTAGAGGTCCACGCCAAAGGACAATTTGCGATCGAGGAACCACGGTTCCACAAAGCTGATTTGATAGTCCTGACGCTGCGTGCCCAGTGCGGCGCGAATGCGGAATTTTTGACCGCCACCTCCAAACCTTGGCGGGTTGAACAGGTCGAAATTGCCCTCGGTCAGCTCGACGAAACCGACGATGCTGTCAATCGTGCTGAAGCCCGCCCCCATGGTGATGTTGCCGGTGTTCTTTTCATCCACGGACACCACCAGGTTCTTGCGATCGGGCACATCGGTGGGCTCGACCTGCGTGTCCACCTTTTCAAAGTAGTCCAGACCCTCGAGACGCTTCTTGCTGCGCTTGACGCGGGTCATGTCGAACACCTCGCCAGGGCTGACTGCCAGTTCGCGCCGGAGCACCTTGTCCTTGGTCTTGTCGTTGCCCTTGATCTCGATCTTTTCGATGAAGGATTTGTTGTTCTCTTCAATCTGGTAGATCAAATCCATCGTGCCGGTTTCCACGTTGGGTGACTTGATGGCCACAATGCGGGCATCTATGTAACCCTTGGCGCCGTAGTAATCCTGGATGGCCTCGATGTCGGCTGACAACCCCTTGGGGGTGAAGGTTTCGTTCTCCACCATCTTGAGCGAGGCCCGCACCTCCTCGACGGGGAACAGGGCTGGACCTTTGATCTCGACCTTGCCGACGTTGTATTTTTTCCCCTCGGACAAGCTGAAGCGGATGTTCATCCATTTGGGGCTGACCTGCTCGAACTGGATGTCCTTGATGGCGAAATCAATATAGCCCTCGTTGCGATAGTGATCGGCGAGCTTCTCCTTGTCATCCTCGAACTGCTCGTCCTTCAGCACGCCCGTGCCGGTGATCCAGGAGAAAAACCAGCGTTCACGCGTCTTGATGACCTTGCGTAATTTCTTGGCAGAAATGGCCTCGGCCCCATCGAAATAAATTTCGTCAATCCGCACCTTGGGCGCCTCGATCACCTCGAAGGTCACCGTGCCGCGCCCGGTCAACTCATTAATCACCGGCACATACTCGACCTTGGTCTTCTGGTAACCGGACTTCTGGTAGGCCTTCTGAATTTCCTGGGCGTCGTTGAAAAGTTTGCGTTCGTCCAGGGGTTCGCCCACCTTCGACGTCAGCTTCTTCTTGAGCTTGGAGTTGGAAAACTTCTTGTTCCCCGAGAAAGTGATGTCCATCAACGTGGGCTTGCCCTGCAGCACGTAGGCCAGCACCACGCCCCCGTCCTTGGCCTCCTCCGTCACCCGGATGTTGTAGAAGAAGCCGGTGTTGTAGAGGTTGCGGACGTCGTCATCGACGCTTGGGCGGTTGTAATCATCCCCCACCTTGACGCGGATTTGCGCCCGGATGAGTTCATCGCTGACGGCCGCCGGCCCCACGTGCTTGATTTCGATCCGTGAAACCTTGGGGGCCGGCTGGGCCTGGGTGCTGGGCAGCCAGAAAAGGAGAAGTGCCAGCAGGATGCAATGGCGTCGAAGAATCTGTTTCATGACTCAAATGTCCGTCGGCACGTCGGCGTCGCTGATTTTCGCCGCACTTTCGAACCGCGTGAACCCTTTCAGGAACGTCAACCGCACGATCTCGCCTGCCGGGCCGTTGCGCTGCTTGGCCACCAGCAAATTGACCGGCAATGCGTCATACGAGTGTCCGGCATCCTCGTCATCCTCGCCGTCCTTCTTGTTCTTGATCTCGCGATAAAGCAGGGCGACCAGGTCGGCATCCTGCTCGATCGCGCCGGACTCACGGAGGTCGGACAACCGGGGCTCTCGTTTCTCTCGTTCGGATTCGCGGTTCAACTGCGCCAGCACAATGACCGGAACGTTCAGTTCCTTGGCCAAAGCCTTCACGCCGTTGGAAATATGTGCGATTTCCTGCTGGCGATTGTCGGCGCGGCGGGCAGTAGAATGAACCAGCTGTAGGTAGTCAATGACGAAAAGCTTGATGCCATGCTGCTGGTGCATGCGCCGTGCTTTGGCCCGCAATTGCAGGATGGACAGACCGCTGGAATCGTCGATGAACAGGGGGGCCGCAGCCAGCTTGCCGGCCGCCGTGGTCAGCTTGGGAAAATCACGCTCCACCAGGAATCCGGCCCGTATGTCCCGCAAGTTGACACGTGCACGGGAACATAGCATCCGCAGCACGAGCTGGTCCGCAGGCATTTCAAGGCTGAACACCCCCACCGGCTGCTTTTGTTCCACGCACACACACTCGGCGATGTTCATGGCCAGCGAGGTCTTGCCCACGCTGGGACGGGCCGCGATCACGATCATTTCTCCACCATGCAACCCAGTCGTAAGCGAGTCTATGTCCGGAAAACCCGTGGAAAGCCCTGTCAATGTCCCCTTCTGCGAGTGCTGATGCTCAATGATACTAATCGCCGAGTGCACCAGATCCTTGATGCCCTGGGTGCTGCTCTCGACCCGCTCCTCGCTGGTTCTGAGAATCTCCGCCTCCACTTCATCCACAAACGCCTCGATTTCGTCCTCGGTTTCGTAGATGCGGCTGATGACACCGGTGCAGGTCTGCAGCAGGTTGCGCAGCAGCCGCTTCTCGCGGACGATCTCGACGTAATATGGCAGGTTGGCCGTGCTGGGCACGGCATCCTGCAACTGGCTGATGTAGGCCAGCCCGCCCACCGCCTCCAGCATGCCCTTGTTCTTGAGCTTCTGCTGGACGGTGATCAGGTCGATGCCCTCCCGGGCCTCGCTCATGTCGAGAAGGATTTCGAACAGCGCCTGATGCCGGAGATCGTAGAAGACATCCTTGCCCGCCTTGAACTTCTCCAGGCACTGCGGCATGCACACCTGCGCATCCAGCAGCACACAACCCAGCACGCCCTGCTCGGCCTCGATGGAATGGGGGGGAAGCCGGTCCAGCTTGCTCAAATCCACCTGGGCAGGCTTCCGCCGTCTCGATTTCTTCAAATCAGCGGGCGCATTCCCTGAGGATGGATCAATGGAGTCAATCACAAGCCGCCAAGATCAACATAAAACCGGGCCCCGCAACAGGTGAAGTTTTCCACCGTTTGTTCCCAGGTTGCTGACAGCAACGAGACACCTGCGAGGACCGTGGAACTCACCCTGCCCGGATCACTTGGCCATGACCATCTCGATGGTGTCTTCCTTCCGGTGCGGCGTGTCCTCCTCGGCCTGGACGCTGTTGGGGGGCAGCGGTTCCAGCGCCACGGGATGATGATCCGTCACCTGCTCGCCCGCCTTGTGGAACTTCACGCTCACGATCTTGCTCACGCCACGTTCCTGCATGGTCACGCCGTAGAGCACATCGGCGATGCCAATGGTGCGCTTGTTGTGCGTGATGATCACGAACTGCGAGTGCTCCAGGAAGCGCTGCAACACCCGGATGAAACGGTTGATGTTTGATTCATCCAGGGGCGCATCAAGCTCGTCCAGCACGCAGAACGGCGAAGGTTTGACCTGATAAATCGCAAACAGCAGGGAAACCGCCGTCATGGTCTGCTCACCGCCGGACAGCAGCGAGATGGTCTGGAGCTTCTTGCCCGGCGGCTTGGCCACGATCTCGATGCCGCTCTCCAGAACATCGCCCTCGTCCACCAGCTTCAAGTCCGCCATGCCACCGCCAAAGATCTCCACGAACATGGTTTTGAAGTTCTCGCGGATCTTTTCAAAGGTCTCCACGAACATCTGCTTGGTCTGCGTGTTGATGCGGCTGATCACCTCGACCAGTTGCGTCTTCGCATTCACGAGGTCGTCATGCTGCTGTGTCAGGAAATTGTAGCGCTGCTCGGTCTCTTCATACTCATCGATGGCCACCAGGTTCACCGGACCCATCTCATCGAGCTTCTGCTGCATCTCGGACACTTGCGCAGAGATCGCATCCCAGTCGGTTCCCATGCCCGCGGCGGACATCTCCTCCGCCGTGACGGTCTCCACGCGGGCCGGTCCCTCGTCGGCAAAGGTGACCTTGAAACACTCGCTGCGCACGTCGTCCAGGTTGACCTGGTATTTCTGCTGGATGCGCTCGCGCAGGTTCTGGACGGCCATCTGTTTCTGCGCCAGTTCCACGTCAAGTGCGCCGCGCGTCTGCTGGAGCTGGGTCAGCCGGTGCCGCAGCTCCTTCAATCCGCTTTCCTGATTATCGATGGCCGCCCCCTGTGCATCCCGTTGCACGACCATCTCCCCCGTCCGGTCGCTGACCTGCTCGCGTTCGTGCTGGAGCCCGCCAATCTTCTGCTTGGATTCGACGATCTCCGCCTCGGACTGGCTTTTGCGCTGGATCACGCCGTCGATTTCATTGCGCCGGTTGACCACGAGCTGCCCCAGCTCACGGATGCGCTGTTCCAACGGCGCCTTCTGCCGGCCGTAGGAGGCACACAACTGTTCCTCGGTGGCCAGTGTCACCTTGGCCTCGGTCAGCGCCGATGTCGCCTCGTCGCGTTTCGTGCGCATGGATTCCAGCGCCGTGTTCGCCTCGGCCAGGGACTGCTGCATGACCCTTTCGCGCCCTTCCAAATCGCTGATTTGCGAGGCCAATGCCTCACGCTTCTCGCTGCCTTCCCTGTCGTGCGCAGAGAGGCTTTGAATTTCATACATCACCGTTTCGATCTTCTGGTTCAGCACGCGCTGCGAATTCTGAAGCGCCTTGAACTCGCCCTCGCGCGTCGCAATCGCCACCTCCTGCTGGCGCAATTCAGTCTGCGCGGTGTGCAATCCCGCCTGAAGCTCGGTCTGCTCGCTTTGCAGCGCGCCCTTCAGCCGGCTGGCCTCGTTGACCTTGTCCTGCAATTGCCCGAGGTGCGTTTGCAGTTCGGCGATTTGATTCTTGCGACCCAGAATGGACTTGGGTGCCTGGCCCGAGCCGTTTCCGTTCAGGTAACCACCGGTATAGATGCCACTGCGGGTTAGCAGTTCGCCGCCAAGGGTCACAAAATCAAAGGCTCCACCACCCGCTTCAAACGCCGCCGTCGCCGCCGCCAGATCATCGACGATCAATGTCTGCCCAAGCAACGCGCCCAGCAGCGGCTTGAGCGACTCGTCGGCCTGCACCACGTCCATGGCGGAAGTGCCCGGCTTCTCGCCTGAACCGGCAATCACCGGGTTCGTTCCACGGGGAAGGCCCAAAGCTGCAATGCTGGCGCGTCCTTTCTTGCCCTCGCGCAGGTCGGTCAGAATCTGCTGCGCGGTCTGCGGCTGCTCGGTGAGAACCAGTTGCAGGTTGTGGCCCAGTGCGGTCTCAATGGCCACGACATACTGGTTGGGCACACGAATCTTGTCGGCCAAGGACCCCAGCACACCTTCCGACCGTTTCAATGCCGCAAGCGCACCTGCACTGAAGCCCTCGTGGGATTCCTGCAACTGCTCCAGCACATTGAGTCGTGAGCGCTTCTCCGCCTGCTCGCGCAATAGTCCGTCCAGCGTCTGGCCGGATTGGTTGAGCTGCTGCTGGATGTCTCGCAACCGCTGCTGGCGTTCCTCCACCGTGCCGCGACAAGTCTGCGCGCTTTGCTTCTCGGCCTCGACATTTGCCGCGAACTCCACCAGCCGCGCATCCAACCGGGTGCGTTCCTCTTCGAGCTGCACCTTTTCGGAGGAGAGCTTTTCCAATCGCACGATGTTGCCCTGCTTTTGCAGGTCGAGTGCGTTGATTTCATTCCGCACACGTGTGAGCTGCTGGGCGGCGGCAAAGGCTTCCGACTGCATCTTCCTCAAGGCATCCTGCTGGGAGAGCATCTCGCGTTCGACCGCCTGAAGAGCATCGCGCCTGGCGTTGAGCGTCTGACGGTGCGTCTCCAGCGCGGCCTGGGAGGCGGTCAACCGTTCGTTCACCTGCCCCAGCTCCTGTTCGGCAATCAGCTTGCGTTCCTCGGCCTCGGAAATGTCGTGAAGTGCCTTGGTGTTCAGCGATTCCAGCTCGTGCAGACGTTCCTCGTTGTATTGGATGCGCCCCTCGTGACGCTCTATCTGCGCCTTCAACTCCAGCCCGCGCTGCTGGGACAGGCTGATCTCATGCTCCACCGCTGCCAGCCGCTCGCGCAACTGCATGATCTCATCCTCGGTGCGCAGGACCGTCTCCGAAGAGGTCTCAATCTCGCCGCGCAGTTGTTCCACGCGCTGCTGACGCTCCTGAATCTCGCCTTGGAGCACGTCGAATTGATGCCGCGCTAGCTGCGTATCGAGATGCTGGAGCTCGGCCTGAATCTGCTTGTAACGGCGCGCCTTCCCGGCCTGACGTTGCAGCGAGCCGATCTGGCGTTTCACTTCACGGATGAGATCCGCCACGCGCAGCAGGTTCTGCTCGGTATGCTCCAGCTTGCGCAGGGCCTCGCGCTTCTGGGACTTGAACTTCGTGATGCCCGCCGCCTCCTCGAACACCATGCGGCGATCCTCGGGCTTGCTGGACAGAATCTGGGTGATGTTGCCCTGGGCCATGATGGAATAGCTGGTCCGGCCCACGCCCGTGCCCATGAACAACTGCTGGATGTCCTTCAACCGGCAGGGGGTCTTGTTGATGAAATACTCGCTGCCGCCATCGCGGAAGACGCGGCGCGTGACCGTCACTTCATTGTAGGAAACCTCCACCCCGGCGGCCTTGAGATGGTCTGCATCCACCTCCCCGATGGTCAACGACACCTCGGCATAGCCCAATGGCTTGCGCCCGTCCGTGCCGTTGAAGATTACATCCGCCATCTCGCCGCCGCGCAAGGCCTTGGCGGATTGCTCGCCCAGCACCCAGC
>CAYQCZ010000212.1:0-3239 GCA_964415955.1 uncultured Verrucomicrobiota bacterium
GACACCGCCCTTTCACGGCGGTAACCGGGGTTCGAATCCCCGTAGGGTCGCCATTCTTCGCCGGTTCCACCTCTCTTCCCGCCGGGATGGATTGCGTCATGGCTCCACGAAATTTCCAGCATCGGTCTTGACAGCCATGCGGGGCAGGGAAAGGCTGCACGAAACCCGGAATTTTTTGAATGCGTCCCGTCTCGGACCGGTCGGATTCAACCGTATTTAATGCTGACAATCCACGATCGCGGCAGTTCCCGTTTTTGCGACGGCGTTTCGCGTCGCAATTTCCTCAGCATCGGCGCGCTGGGGCTTGGCGGTCTTGCCCTGCCGCAACTGCTCAAGGCGGAGGCGCAGTCGGGCGTGAAGCGCTCGCACAAGGCGGTGATCATGATTTTCCTGCCGGGCGGGCCCTCGCATCAGGACATGTTCGATCTCAAGATGGACGCGCCGCGGGAGGTGCGTGGCGAGTTCGCCCCGATCAGCACGAATGTTCCCGGCATCCAGGTTTGCGAGCATCTGCCCCGTCTGGCGAAGCTGGCCGACCGATACACCATCATCCGCTCGATGGTTGGTGCGGAGGATCGTCACGAGGCCGTGCAGTGCCTGACGGGTCGCCTGGCGCGCAACCAGCCTCCCGGTGGCTGGCCGAGCATGGGATCCGTCCTCTCCAAGCTCCATGGTCCGGCTGATCCTGCCATCCCGGCGTTTCTGGGGCTGGCACCCAAAATGGGTCATGTGCCCTGGTCTGACAACGGCCAGTCCGGGTTTCTTGGCATTGCCCACGCGCCGTTCCAGCCGAACAAGGGGGCGGGGAGGGATGACATGGCATTGAATGGCGTTTCACTGGACCGCCTGGGTGACCGCCGTGCCCTGCTGGAGGGGTTTGACAAGTTTCGCCGGGATATCGACGCCAGCGGGATGATGAGCGGCCTTGATGCCTTCAACCAGCAGGCATTCGGCATTCTGACATCAAGCAGGCTGCTCGATGCGTTGGATATATCCAAGGAGGATGCGAAGATTCGCGAGCGCTATGGCAGGGGCGATCCGAAGAACCGCGATGATGGTGGTCCGAAACTCATGGAACACATGCTGGCGGCGCGGCGTTTGGTGGAGGCCGGGGCGCGCTGTGTGACGCTGGCATTCAGCCGGTGGGACCATCACGGGGACAACTTCGGGGCGTTGCGCCAGGATTTGCCGCTGCTGGACCAGGGCGTCAGCGCCCTGTTGCAGGATTTGCACGAGCGCGGACTCGACAAGGATGTGTCGGTCGTCGTCTGGGGTGAATTTGGGCGGACGCCGACCATCAACAACAATGCGGGCCGGGACCATTGGCCGCGTGTTTCCTTCGCTCTCCTGGCAGGCGGCGGTCTGAGGCATGGCCAGGTGATCGGCGCGACTGACCGGCTTGGTGGCGAGGCTTCAGAGCGGCCCGTGCAGTTTGGCGAGGTGTTCGCGACGCTTTACCACGCGTTGGGCATCGATGTAAACAAGGCCACCGTGGATGATTTCACCGGACGACCCCATTATCTGGTCGAAAACGGTCTCCAGCCCATGCGGGAACTGGCGGGCTGAGCATGTATGATCAAAATACCGGCACGCAAAGCCCGCCTGTTTTGTGATGGTGTTTCCCGCCGCAACTTCATCCGGATTGGTGCGCTCTCCCTTGGCGGACTGGCGCTGCCCGAGCTTCTGAGGGCCGAGTCCAGCGCCGGCATGAGGCACTCGGGCAAGTCGGTCATCATGATCTACCTGCCGGGCGGGCCTCCACATCAGGACACCTTTGATCTGAAGGAGGACGCGCCCGGTGAAATCCGCGGTGAGTTCAAGTCAATCCCCACCAATGTGCCCGGCACACGCATCTGCGAGTTGCTGCCGCGTCTGGCAAGGATGGCGGACAAATACTCCGTCATCCGCTCGATTGCCGATGGAGTGGACGACCACACGGACTACATGTGCATGACGGGACGGCGGCGGGGTGGCTTGCAGCCCGCCGGCGGATGGCCGTCCATGGGTGCCGTGGTTTCAAAGGTGCTGGGCGGGAGTCAACAGGCCATGCCACCGTTCATCGGACTGGAGCCAAGGATGCAGCATCGTCCCTACAACGCGGCCACACCAGGATTTCTCGGCGTGGCCCACGATGCCTTCCGCCCCGCCGGGGAAACCAAGGCTGACATGACGTTGAACGGCGTGACCGTGGACCGCCTTGCCGACCGGCAGTCGTTGCTCGCGGGCTTCGACACATTCCGGCGCGACCTGGACGCCTCGGGTGCCATGACCGGGCTCGATGCGTTCAACCAGCAGGCCTTCGGGCTTCTTACGTCCAGCAGGCTTTTGCAGGCGTTGGATGTGCAGCTGGAGGATGCGAGGGTGATCGAGCGCTACGGCAAAGGCGACGCCAAGGTGCATGGGGACGCCGCGCCGATGTTGAACGAGCAGTTTCTGATTGCCCGGCGGCTGGTGGAGGCGGGCGCGCGCTTCGTCACCGTCGCCTACGGTTTCTGGGATTATCACGGCAACAATTTCGGCAACTGCCGCAATGACCTGCCCCTGCTGGACCAGGGCGTGAGCGCACTGATCGAAGATCTTTACCAACGAGGCATGGACAAGGATGTGAGCGTGATCGTCTGGGGCGAGTTTGGCCGCACCCCGCGCATCAACAAGGACGGTGGCCGCGATCACTGGCCCCGGGCCTCCTTCGCATTGCTTTCCGGAGGCGGCATGAAGACGGGGCAGATGATCGGCGCCACGGATCGGCTGGGCAACGAGCCTGCCGAGCGTCCGGTGACATTTGGCGAAGTGTTTGCCACCCTTTATCATCAGATGGGCATGGATGTGAACAAGGTGACTGTCGAGGATTTCAACGGGCGCCCCCAGTATCTCGTGGACAACAACGCCCAGCCCATTCGCGAACTCGTAAGCTGATCATGCTGACCATATCAAGCAACACAGGTGGCAGGCTTTGTGACGGTGTGCCGCGCCGCGATTTTCTCAGGATCGGCGGGCTTGCCATGGGCGGGCTGGCCCTGCCGCAGTTGATCGAAGCCGAAGCCAGGGCCGGCATTCGGCAATCGCACAAGGCGGTCATCATGATTTACCTGGCCGGCGCCCCTCCGCATCAGGACATGTATGACTTGAAGATGGATGCGCCGTTGGAGATTCGCGGTCCCTACAAGCCGATGTCCACGAATGTGCCGGGGATTCAAATCTCCGAGCTGCTGCCGAAAATGGCGAAGAAAATGGACAAG
>CAYQCZ010000212.1:3249-7494 GCA_964415955.1 uncultured Verrucomicrobiota bacterium
CACATGCCGCGTTGCGCGAAGATCATGGACAAGCTGGTTCCCATCCGCTCCCTCCACGGGTCTCCCAATGGTGATCATGATTCGTTCATCTGCTACACCGGTCGCACGGTTCAAAATCAGCCCGCTGGCGGCTGGCCTTCCATGGGGTCCGTCCTGACCCGCTTGCAGGGACCAACCGACAAGGCTGTGCCTCCGTTTGTCGGCCTGGCTCCCAAAGCAGGCCATCCTCCTTATGGCTCACCCGGGCACCCTGGGTTTCTCGGTGCTTCCTGTGCGGCCTTCAAACCGAACGATACTGGCAAAGAGGACCTCACCCTCAATGGCGTGACGCTGGATCGTTTGAATGACCGCCGTGCCCTGCTTGCGGCATTCGACAAGTTCCGTCGTGATGCGGACAACAGCGGCATGATCGAGGGTCTCGATACATTCAACCAGCAGGCCTTCAATGTGTTGACCAGCAGCAAGCTTGTTGAGGCTCTGGATGTTTCGAAGGAAGACCCCAAGGTGCGGGCCCGATACGGTCAGGGCGATGTCCGGAACTACGGCGACGGCGCCCCCCGGAACTGCGAACATTTCCTGGTTGCGCGCCGGCTGGTGGAGGCCGGAGCCCGTTGCGTCACGCTCAACTTCGGGCGGTGGGATTTTCATTCGCAGAATTTCAGTGAACTGCTCACGCATCTCCCGTTGTTCGATCGGGCGGTCAGCGCATTGGTCGAGGATCTGCATGAGCGCGGTCTCGCGCAGGATGTTTCAGTGGTGGCCTGGGGTGAATTCGGCCGCACCCCGCGTGTGAATGCCGACGGAGGGCGCGACCACTGGCCCCGTGTGGGTGGCGGGTTGCTCGCTTGCGGTGGATTGCGGACCGGGCAGGTGATCGGTGCGACCGATCGTCTGGGGGGGGAAATCGCGGACCGCCCTGTTCACTTTGGCGAGGTGTTTGCAACCCTTTATCACCAGTTGGGAATCAACCCCAACGTAACCACCCTGCCTGACTTGTCTGGTCGTCCGCACTACCTGGTGGATGGGTGGCAGCCGATGAGGGAGCTCCTATGAAACGCTGCGAAAAACGGCGCGAAAGGCTGCCCGAAAGCACCAGGCTTCCCAAGACTGATGCCTTTGAACGCACGCTGACACTGTGCCGGGGTGTCGTCTTCGCTCCGGAGAGCCCGCGATCGTCCGCAAAGGCAAACGGTTCAAAAACCACAAACACGCATTGATGAGCAGCCAGTCACTGGTGAAAACGATCGGAAACATGATCACTCGCATGGCAGTCATCCTGCTGGGTTTGGTTGCGGGGATTTCAACTGGGCTCAGCGCCAGGGACCCCTTGCCTCCCAAACCAGTTTCCATCGAAGTCTCGTTCCTCTCCGGCAGCCGTGTGACGGCCGGCCAGACGTTGTCACTCGATGGCGAATCCCGCCGCCAGATGCTGGTGACCGCCACGATGAGTGACGGCAAAGAAGTGGATTACACCCGCGCCGTATCCTATAAGGTTTCTCCCTCCAGCATCCTTACAGTGGACAAGGCGGGGTCGCTGCAACCGCTTCGCAATGGCAGGGCGGTTGTGACTGTCAGGTCGCCCGAAGGAATCACCGCAAAACTGGAAGCAACCATTGCTGGCGTAGGCAGTGAAAAGTCCGTGAATTTTGCCAACCAGATCGTGCCCATCTTCACCAAGACCGGATGCAACGGCGGCGGCTGTCATGGCAAGTCCGGCGGACAAAACGGATTCCGGCTGTCGCTGCTCGGTTTCGAGCCGGGCGAGGATTACGAATACCTTGTGAAGGAGGCGCGTGGACGGCGTCTTTTTCCTGCCGCGCCGGAAAACAGCCTGTTGCTGCTCAAAGGTGCCGCGATTCTTCCGCATGGCGGCGGCAAACGCCTTGAACCGGACTCCGATGATTACAGACTGCTCGTCCGCTGGATCGGGCAGGGCATGCCCTACGGCGACACGAACGCGCCGTCCGTTGCCCGCATCGAAGTGGTGCCGGCGCAGCGCACGCTTCCGATGAATGGCGGCCAGCAGTTGGTCGTGCTGGCACATTACACCGATGGATCCGTGGAGGATGTCACCCGGAGCGCGCTTTATGAACCGAACGACAAGAACATGGCCCGGACCGGTGAAACCGGCGAGGTGCGGATGTTCGACCAACCGGGGGATGTGGCGGTGATGGTGCGGTATCAGGGCAAGGTGTCCGTGTTCCGCGCCACCATTCCCCTTGGCGCACCGGTTGAGAGCCTGCCCGCCCCGCGCAATTTCATTGATGAACTCGTCTTCAACAAGCTCAGGGCCATCGGCCTTCCACCGTCGGAACCGTGTGATGATGCCACTTTCATCCGCAGGGTGACGCTGGACATCGCTGGACGACTGCCGACGGTGGATGAGACCCGGCGTTTTCTTGACGACAAGGATGCGGCGAAGCGCGACAAGCTGATTGATGGCCTGCTCGACAGTCCGGATTACGCAGAATACTTCGCCAACAAATGGTCCGCACTGCTTCGCAACAAGCGCAGTGCCCCCACGCAGATGCGCGGCACCTATGCCTTCTGGAACTGGGTCCGGGATGCCCTTCATGAAAACAAGCCGTATGACCGTTTTGTCGGGGAACTGCTCACTGCGAGCGGGGATGTGATCGAAAATCCCCCGGTCGCCTGGTATCGGCAGGTGCGCGAACCCCACACGGAGATGGAGGACGTGGCGCAGTTGTTCCTTGGCACACGGCTTCAATGCGCGCAGTGCCATCATCACCCTTACGAACGCTGGAGCCAGCAGGATTACTACGGGCTCACCGCATTCTTCACGCAGGTTGCGCGCAAGAATTCGGGCCAGCCCGGTGAGGAAATTGTCTTCGCGCGCCGGGCCATGCCGGCGGCCACGAACAAAAAAACAAAACAGCCCGTCGGCCCTGCCGGTCTGGGCGCGGAACCGGTCAAATTGACGCCCGACGATGATGCGCGTGAGGCGCTGGCCGGCTGGATGACGCGCGCGGACAATCCGTTCTTCGCCAAGTCGCTCGTGAACCGCTATTGGAAACATTTCTTCAACCGCGCCCTGGTTGAGCCGGAGGACGACATGCGTGAGACCAATCCGGCGGTGAATCCTGAACTGCTTGCCGCGCTTTCGGACCATTTCACCTCCAGCGGCTACGATCTCAAACAGCTCGTCCGCACGATCACACAATCGCGCGCATATCAACTGAGCGCCGTGCCCAATGCCTACAACAAGGTGGACCGGCAGAACTTCTCGCGATACTACCCCAAGCGCCTGAATGCCGAGGTGCTCTTCGATGCCGTCAATGTGATGACGCTGGCGGAGAGCCGCTTTGAAGGGCTGCCGCCCGGCACACGCGCCGTGGCGCTTCCAGACAACAGCTTCAATGCATCGTCCTATTTTCTCACCGTCTTTGGACGCCCGGATTCATCGAGCGCCTGCGAGTGCGAACGCTCGCAGGAGGCCAGCCTCGCACAGAGCCTGCATCTTCTGAACGCCAGGGACATCCAGGACAAGATCGCCGCCGCAAACGGCCGTGCGGCACAGTTTGCGTCCGACACCGCCCGCGCGGACGAGGAGAAAGTGCGTGATCTCTATTACATGGCTTTCTCCCGGGGACCGTCCCCCGAGGAACTGGCGCTTGCGAAACATCATCTGGAAAAGCAGGTGAAGGACAAGGACGGGAAGGAAACGCCCATCGCCAGACGGCAGGCCTTTGAGGACATCGTGTGGGCGCTGGTGAACACGAAGGAGTTTTTGTTCAACCATTGAAGCGTGGTTTTCTTGCACGACCCGATGCGCCCGATTCTCCCGCCTTTGATTGTCCTGCTGGCCTTGCACGCCTGCCAGCTTGCGGCCCAGCTTCCCACCACGCGGCTCACCCAGATGTTTCCTCCCGGAGGCAGGGCAGGCAGCACGGTGGAGGTTCTTGTTGCCGGAGCCGACTTCGATGAGGTGAACCAGCTGGTGTTCTCCGCGCCCATGATCATCGCGAAGCGGAAGATTGGTGCCGGCAACCAGCCGGAACCCAACCGGTTCGTGATCACCATCCCGCCGGAAGCCCCCTTGGGAATCGTGGAGGCGCGTGCGGTCGGGCGTTTTGGCATCTCCAATCCACGCGCTTTCGCCATTGGTGGATTGGACGAATTGACAGTTTCACCCACCAATGTCACGACAGGCACGGCGGCGGAGTTGCCGCTCAACACCACGGTCAACGCCCGCGTGCCGGCGGCCCAGGCTGCATGGTTTCGCTT
>CAYQCZ010000213.1:0-4265 GCA_964415955.1 uncultured Verrucomicrobiota bacterium
ATCAGCTCCTCGAACATCTTGAAGCCCTCCGCCTTGTATTCGATCAACGGATCGCGCTGGCCATAGGCGCGCAGGCCGATGCTGGTGCGCAACGAGTCCATGCCGTAGAGATGTTCCTGCCAGAGACGGTCCACGGCGCTGAGGATGGTGAACCGCTCGACCTGAAGAAGGCTGGCTGCGTCCTCGACGCTGATCTTCAACTCATACGCCTTGCGCACCTGCTGGACGATGTGCTGGCAGACCGCGAACTGAGCGGGCGACATGTCGCCAAAGGCGGAGTCCTTCAGCGGGGCTTCGGACGCGCCATCGGCGATCCTGGTGACCTCCTCTTCGGGCATGCCGAGCGGGAAGTTGAGGTTCACCCAGTCGGCCAGGCCACGCACATTCCACTTGTCCGGTCCGGCATCATCGTCAGAACTGGTGAATTCCAGCACCTTCTGGATGACCACCTCCTCCATGATGTCCAGCAGCCGGTCGCGCACATCCTCCGAGTGGATGATCTCGTTGCGGAAGCCATACATGACGCCGCGGTGCTTGTTGAGCACATCGTCGTATTCGAGGGTCCGTTTGCGGGCCTGGAAGTTGTAGCCTTCGACTCGTTTCTGCGCCTGCTCGATGGAGCGGTTCAACAGCGGATGCTCCAGTTCCTGGCCTTCCTCAAGGCCCATCTTCTCCATGTATTTGACGATCTTGTCGCTGCCGAAGAGGCGCATCAGGTCGTCCTCCAAGGCAATGAAGAAATGCGAACTGCCGGGGTCGCCCTGGCGCGAGCAGCGTCCGCGCAACTGGCGGTCAATGCGGCGGGATTCGTGCCGCTCCGTGGCCAGCACGTGCAGCCCGCCGAGATCGGCCACGCCGGAGCCCAGTTTGATGTCCGTGCCGCGCCCGGCCATGTTGGTGGCGATGGTCACCGCGCCCCGCTGCCCGGCCCGTGCGACGATCTCAGCCTCCTGCTGGTGATACTTCGCGTTCAATACCGAGTGGACGATCCCCTCGCGCTTGAGCATGCGTGAAACGAACTCGCTGGTGTCCACGGAGACCGTGCCGACCAGGATGGGGCGGCCCTGGGCGTGGATGGTTTTGATCTCGTTGAGGACGGCGCTGAATTTTTCGCGCTTGGTCTTGTAAACGGTGTCGTTGGCGTCCTTGCGCTGGCACGGGCGGTTGGTCGGGATGACCATCACGCCCAGCTTGTAGATGTCGTTGAATTCCGTGGCCTCGGTTTCCGCGGTGCCGGTCATGCCCGCGAGCTTGGTGTAGAGACGGAAATAATTCTGGATGGTGATCGTCGCGAGCGTCTGTGTCTCCCGCTCCACCTCGACGCCCTCCTTGGCTTCCACCGCCTGGTGGAGGCCGTCGCTCCAGCGGCGGCCGGGCATCTTGCGGCCGGTGTGCTCGTCCACGATGATGACCTTGCCCTCCTCGATGATGTATTGGACGTCCTTTTCGTAGAGGCAGAAGGCCTTGAGAAGCTGGGAAATGACGTGGATCTGCTCGGCGCGCGCTTCAAACTGGGCCTGCACCCTGGCCTTCATCTCGCGTCGTTTGTGCGGATCCTGCTCAGGGCCGGCATCAATCTCGTGATAGATCATCGTGATGTCCGGCAGCATGAAGGCATCGGGATCATTGGGGCTCAGGAACTGGCGTCCCTTCTCCGTCAGGTCGGCTTCATGGCTCTTTTCCTCGATGGCAAAGAAAAGCATTTCCTTTTGCTCATACAGATCCTTTTTCGACTGGTCTGCGTGAAGCATCAGCTCGGCCTGGTTCATCAGCTTGAGGTTGGCGGGCTCCTCAAGGAGGCGCATCAGGCCCTCGGATTTCGGCTGGCCAATCTTCACTCGATACAGCAGCAGGCCGATCTCCCGTTCCAATGTCTCGACGTCCCTGGGAGGGGTGCCTTCCGGGGGGCGCAGCTTCTTGATGAGGCCGTCGGCTTCGGAGAGGAGACGTTCGCAAAGCCGCTGCTGGGCCCGGACCAGGTTCTCGACGTTCGGATTGAAACGGTCGTAGGACTTGTTGTCCAGATGCACCACGGACGGGCCGCTGATGATCAGGGGCGTGCGCGCCTCGTCGATGAGGATGGAGTCCACCTCGTCCACGATCGCGTAATAATGGCCCCGCTGCACCTGGTCCTCGGCGCGGGTGGCCATGCCGTTGTCCCGCAGGTAGTCGAAGCCAAACTCGGAGTTCGTCCCGTAGGTGATGTCGCACTGATACATCTGGCGGCGCACGTCGGGCGGCTGGTCATTCAGAATGCAGCCCACGGTCAGGCCCAGGAACTTGTAAACATGGCCCATCCACTCGCTGTCGCGCGCGGCGAGGTAGTCATTCACCGTCACCACATGCACGCCACGTCCGGTGAGCGCGTTCAGATAGACCGGCAGCGTCGCCACCAACGTCTTGCCCTCGCCGGTGGCCATTTCGGCGATCATCCCGCGGTGGAGTGCGATGCCGCCGATGAGCTGGACGTCGAACGGCACCATTTCCCAGGGCTGTTCATGGCCGCGCACCATGGCCTTGGTGCCCATGAGCCGGCGGCAGGCGTTTTTCACCACGGCCAGTGCCTCGGGCAGGACGGCCTCGAGCTCGCGCTGCAGTTCGGCATCGTCCTCGATGGCGGAGAATTTCGCCTTCCAAGCAGCCGTCTGTTGCCGGAGATGGTCTTCCGGTTTGGACTGGAGTTCCTGTTCGAGCTGGTTGATGCGTTCGACGAGCGGACGGAGTTTTTTCAACTCACGCTCGTTGTTGCTGCCGAAAATCTTCTTGAGGACAAAGCTGATCATGCTGGTTCCAAAATGAGAGGGTGACGCTAGGGAAAGCCGCCGGATGCGTCAAAGGATTAAACGGCGGCCCTCAGGGCGCACCCTTGAAGACGAAATCGATCCGTTCAGGGGCTCCCGGCATGGTGACGGGCGGGTTCTCACGGGCCAGGGTGGAATCGTAGGGGATGAGGCAGACGCCCTTGTCGTCGGCGGCCAGTTCACGGACGCCCTTGCGCGTCTGGATGGTGATGCGGGCGCGGTCCTCGGGTTTGAAAAGGAGTTTCATGCCGGAAACGACGGCACCCTTCATCTGCGGGATGTGTTTGCCCATGGTGACAATGATTTTGCGGAAGTCCTCGACGGGCAGCACCAATTCGCGGTAGGTGGCGGCCTTTTCGATGCCTTTGACATACCAGCCCCAGTCCAGCGACATCGTGCCCTTGGGCTGGTTGCACCGGACGTAAGGATTCTCCTGATAGAGCTCGTCTGACATCAGCAGCAAGAACGCTCCATCCGGGGCAAATTTCAGCGGAACCCGGCCGGTCTTTGAGTCCACATACACGTCAAGGTCCGTGGCCGGAACGCCTTTCTTTGAGGACATGCGCACGAACATGATCACGTTCGTGGACTTGGAGAGTTCCGCCTCCAGCTTTTTCAGGTCATACAGTTCGCGGTAAAGCAGGCTGGCCTGGGAAAGATCCGGCTCCTGTTTGTCCTGGGCTGCGGCGCAAAGGGCCAGGAGGACGGAACACAAGCCGGGCCACAGCGCCTTGAAAAGGCTGCGTGTCCCGACATCCGTGTAGGTGGGCTGATGTGCCATGAACGAGCCGGGATGATGCCGTCCCTCCGGCTGATTTCAAGCCTTGGCCGGCGCCGGCAGGGGGCCTTCATCGCCGGAACCCGGTTGGTCACGTTTCACGGGCAGATGTTTGAAGCTCTTCCAATGCTTCAGCGGCATCATGCCCATGGCCATGATGACAAGCTGGCTGGCGTTGAAGGCCATCAGCCACTTGAAGGCGGCGTCCATGAACCCGTAGCTGTGCAGGCCGATGCCCAGCATGTTGACGCCGAACCATGAGAACGCCGTCACGATGTTGCCAAAAATGGCCAGCACCATCAGGCCGCGCTCGCGGACCATCCCGCCCCAGCGCGCATGCAGCATGATGGCGCACCACAAGACGATCATCAGCGCCCCGTTTTCCTTCGGATCCCAGCCCCAGAAGCGGCCCCAGGACTGATCTGCCCAGATGCCGCCAAGGATGGTTCCGACAAAGCTGAACAGCGTGGAGAAGCAGACAATGCCATAGACCATGCGCGTGAGCGACTTCGCGGTCGCATCGGACAGGGAGGTCGAGAGGAAGCCGCGCAGGATGTAGATGATGGCCAGGAACCCGGCCACGAACATGGACGAGTAACCGATCGTGATGCACACCACATGCGTTGCCAGCCAGAAGTTCGTGTCCAGCACCGCGCGCAGCATTTCCATGGTGTCGCCGCTGAGGG
>CAYQCZ010000213.1:4275-7471 GCA_964415955.1 uncultured Verrucomicrobiota bacterium
AAAAACCCACCATCGCGGCCACCACGATGCCGATGGCGTCCTTGTAAATGCGCTCAAGGATCCAACCCAGCCCCACCGCACCCCAGCCCACGAAGATCGCCGAGGAGTAGAGATTCGTCACCGGCGGACGTCCCTCCAGATACATGCGGAAGACGAGCCCGGAGGTATGCACCACGAAGGCCAGCCCGAGCAGATAGAACGCCGAGGTGCGGAGCACGGGGTTCCAGTTCAACCAGTAGCTGCATGCCAGCAGCAGGGCCGCCACATACACCGTCATGCTCTTGTAGAATGGCTCGTAGCGGTTGAAAAAGGCTTCCTCGGTGCCCTTGCGTGTCTCCGGCCCGAAGCCCCTCTCCGCAAGCCAGCCCTGATAGCCGCGCACCGCCGTGTTGAACGCCTGGGAGTCGCCCGCGCGGCAGGCCGTGGACATCCGCGCAAACTGCACCGCCGCCGGATGCACCTCGCCGGTCTTCATGGACTCCTTGAGCCCGGCTCCCATGTTGGCCCAGTTGTCCTTCGAGTGGTCCGCCTGCAACGGGGGCAGCATCAACGGCAGCGCCATCTGCTCCAGCGCGCTGTAACGCTGAAAGAAGCGGCTCAGCAACCCCAGGGACTCCGTGTCATGGCCGGTGCCCTGTTCCATGGCGCGCAACGCAGGCAGGCCTTTGGTGAGGGATTCCTGATACACGTTCAACTCGGCGGCGAAGTCCGCCGTGCTTTCCGGCTGGAGACTGCTTTTGAGCCGGGCGTAGGTCCCGACACGCCGGTGCAGCAGGGCCACCTGTTTGTCAAAGGGCGTCTGGCGTTCCTGCTCGATGTTGCGCAACCGGTCGGCCTCCCCCTGCAGCCAGCGCAGGCTGGCGCTGGCGCCATCCGCCTCCTTGCGCTCGGTCAGCTCCGCAAAGGTGAAATACTTGCGCGTGGTGTCGAGATGCAGGGCGTCGAGCACCTCCGGGTGATGAATCTGAAACACGCGCCGGTGGTCCGCGATTTCCGGGCGTGTCATCACCTCCAGCAACCAGTCGATGGCCGGCAGTGTGTGGCTTTTCAACCCCTTGATTTCCGCGCCGATGACGGCCACAGACGAATTCAGGCTCGATTCCGCATCTGCCAGATGGGTGGAGACCTCCGGTTGTTTGCCGTCGTTCAGTGCGCGCACGGCATCGGCGATGTGATTGCGCGCCTGTTCGATGTGGTTGGTTGCGGACGAACCGAGGATGGCGGCCGCCTGAAGCGCGTTTTCCAGCCGCCGCCAGACGACCACCTGCTGGTTCAGGGCATTGGTCAGGGCAGGGGAATCCTGGCCCAAATCCTCGCCCCCCAGTTTTTCAATGGCCGCCTTGACCGCCGATTGTTCACTCACAATTTTCGACAGGGTATTGGTCAGTGTGGTGGCCTCGGCCTTTGAGTCCACATAGACGCTGGATTTGGTGCGGATGAGCAGCAGGGAATTGCGGGCCACGGAATCCAGCGGCTGGATGCGACCGTTCAGCAGCACCGGGAGTTCGCCAAATGCCTGCACATCGAATCCGTTGACCGGCTTGCGGTCGCGCATGCCGGAGAGAATCCAGAGGCCGAAACAGACGACGATGAGGATGGGTAGACTCTTTTTCATGCCTGTGTCTTGAGCTTGCCGGCGGCCATGGCCGGTTCCTGTTGTGCGGCCCGGCCGGCCTTTGCGGCCTTTTGGGACCGGGCACCTTTGCCGCTGGCACCCTGGGATGGCGGGCCTGATTGGGTCTTGCTGCGTTTGGCGAAGTTGAACAGGTGCATCAGGAACTGCACCAGCATGCCCGCGCCCACCAGCGTGCAGGAAATGTAAGGCGTGAGCCACACGGGATTGCGCACGACCTGGAGGGTGGAGTTGCCGCCTGGCCGGCCCCGTTCATCGGGCCCCATCTGGTATTGGTAATACGTCTCGCCGCCGTAACGCAGCGGGTTGTTCATATAGATGCGGACCTCGCGCGGCGGCTCGCCTGCCTTGTCGATGCGCACCAGGCTGGAGAAATTCTTCGGAATATCCGTGCCCACATAGATGTCGTGATCGGCCTGGAGCAGGGTGATGGAATGATCCTTGTAATGGCGTGTGAAGCGCAGCGCGATCTGCCATGTTTTCCCGTTGTGTGTGAGCTGCTGCGGCTGGTGGAGGCTGGCGAAGCCCCCCCCGAACTGGCGCGTCACAACGGAAGCCAGCATGGGGTCGGAGGCCCACGGGCTGACCAGCCACGTGCCCAGGGACTTGCCCTCGGCGAGCAACTCCAGTGCGGCACCGGGAATGTTGCGGTCGTCCATCTTCGCGGTGACCGGCTTGGGGGCGATCTGCACCAACTGTCCGATACCCTGCTGGGCGGTCATGGAGGCGGCATCGCTGGCGCGGCCCCGGGTTGGTTCCGAGTTCCGGGCGAACCGTTGAAGTTTGACGCTGAAGGGGAGTTCGGGGTGCTCAATCACCTTGCCCTCAGCGAGCAGGGATTCCGGGATGGCCACGACCTTGTCCCTGGCCGGATCAGACTTGTCGATGAAGACCAGTTCGCTCTCCCGCTGACTCTCGCTGTAGTTCTTGGACTGTCCCTCGACGAAGTGCATCACGCTTTCGACCTGCGTGACTTCGGTGATGATCTGGCCGACGAGAAGCAGAATCAGGCCGAAATGAATCAGAAAAATCCCGGTCTTCTGCCGTGTGAATTTGAAGCGCTTTGCATGGGCGGCCAGCAGATTGATCAACAGCACGCCGCCCAGCAGCCATCCGCCGGGCAGCACGGGGATCTTCCATCCGGCACCCTCGGGGCCCCACCAGACGAACATGCTGCGGAAGTATTCCTCCTGTGCCTGCCACAGGCCGAGCTTCACCTGGGCGATGGTCCCCGCGAAGGTCACGATCAACGCAAACACCAGGCAGATCACGGTCAGCTTGAGTGAACTGACAAACGGGAGGAGGCGGTTGAGAATCTTCATGGCAGCTCAGTATTTCGCGGATTTGACAAAGGCCTCGAAGGCTTCCTTCTGCGCGGCCACGGCCCCGGCACCACCCTTGATCTTGTAGAACCACGTCCGGTCGCCCTGGGGGACCACTGCCACGATCAGGCGTTCTGGAGCGCCGGTTTCAACATCCTGTCCGGTCATGTCGGCCACTATCGCCTCGGTCCCTCCGAGGTCAAGCCTCGCCAGGTGCTGGTCGATCTCCGCAAAGGGGAAG
>CAYQCZ010000214.1:0-3797 GCA_964415955.1 uncultured Verrucomicrobiota bacterium
TTCGCCGTAGAGGTTGTTGAACTTGATGGCGATGTCGCGCGTGACTTCGAGGTGCTGTTTCTGGTCCTTGCCCACGGGCACGATGTTGGAATCGAACAGCAGGATGTCCGCCGCCATGAGGACGGGGTAGGCGAAGAGGCCGTGGTTGACCGAGCCGATGTCGCCCTCGCCCAGGCGCGCGGCCTTGTCCTTGTAGCTGTGGCAGCGTTCCAGCAGGCCCATGGGGGTGACGGTGGAGAGCATCCATGCCAGCTCGGCCACTTCGGGCACGTCGCTTTGCACCCAGAAGACGCAGCGTTTGGGATCAAGGCCGCAGGCCAGGAAATCGACGGCCACATCGAGCGTGTATTGGCGGCGGAGTGCAGGGTCCGTCAGGGACGTCATCGAATGATAGTTGGCGATGAAATAGAACGCCTCGCCCTGCTCCTGGAGCTCGATGGCCGGGCGCATGGCCCCGAAGTAGTTTCCAAGGTGCAGTGCCCCGGATGATTGAATGCCCGTAAGAAAACGCATGGGCGCGAGACTAAGAGCCTGCCGGAAAATGGCAAGGGGGCGCTGCGACACGAGCGGTGCGGACGCATCCAGACTGAAGCATACAAGGTGGGTTCGGTCGCGCTGCGACCGGACAGGTCCGATTTCAACCAATGCCAAGACCCCCCCGGAGATGGAGATCATTCTTCCTTGGTTAACCTTCCCACAGCAAGACGGCTCGCAGCGCGAGCCGTCCCACCTTTTGATGCGCCTGTCCCGCAGTCTGGCCGACAGCTCAGACCGGGACGGCGATGGAATCCAGGATGTGATCGATGACCGTGCGGGCGCTCGCGGTGACGGATCGGGTGCCCTTGCGCGTGATCAGCCGGTGGGGCAGCACGAGCCGGGCGGCCTGCTTGATGTCATCGGGAAGGACGTGTCCGCGTCCGGCCAGCACGGCCAGCGCCTGGGCAAACCGCTGCACATCCAGGCTGCCACGGGGGCTGGCGCCGTATTCGAAGGAGCTGTCCGTGCGCGTGGCATGGATGATGTCGATGATGTAACCGGCGAGGATGGGTTCCACGCGCACATCGGCAATGACACGTTGCAACTCCAGCACGGCCGCGTTGTCCATGACTTCACGGACGGCATCCAATGGATCGGCAGCACGCTGGTTTGCGAGCAACTGGGTCTCGGCGGCCTTGTCCAGATAGCCGATGCTCGCGCGCATCATGAACCGGTCCATCTGGGCGAAGGGCAGGGGATAGGTGCCCTCGAGTTCCACCGGGTTTTGCGTGGCCAGCACGAAGAACGGCGCTTCCAGCGTGTGGGCCTCGCCATCCACCGTGACGCAATGCTCCTCCATCGCTTCGAGCAATGCCGACTGGGTGCGCGGTGTGGCCCGGTTGATTTCATCCGCGAGCAGGATGTTTGCGAACACCGGACCCTTCCTGAACACAAACTCGTGGGTGTCCCGCGCCAGCACGGTGACGCCGGTGATGTCCGAGGGCAGCAGGTCGGCGGTGAATTGAATCCGCTTGAACCGCGCCGAAACGGCCTTGGCCACGGCCTTGGCGAGCAGCGTTTTGCCCACGCCCGGCACGTCTTCGATGAGCACATGACCGCCGGAAGCCAGCGTCAGCACAACGTGTGTCACGACGTCGCGCTTGCCGATGAACGCGCCCGAGATGCTGTCGATCAACTCGTTCAGCCGGCGTCCTGGTGTGGCCGTTGAGGTGGTGGCGGTCGGGTGTCGGATCGTGGATTCCATGGGCATGATGGCGCGCGCAATGTAATGGCCGGTCATGGGTCCGCCAATGTGATTTTACCGCATTGGAATAAATGCACTGCCCGTCCGACATCGCGCTTGGCGGCTGGCAATCAATGACCTTAATGTTTTCGCACACGTTGCCATGCAGCAATACCTCGACCTTCTCCGCCATGTGATGGACCACGGCCAGTTCAAGGCTGACCGCACGGGCACGGGCACTTACTCGGTGTTTGGCGCACAAACGCGCTTCGACCTGCGCCAGGGATTCCCGGTGTTGACCACCAAGAAACTGCACCTGCGGTCCATCATCCATGAACTGCTGTGGTTTCTGAAAGGGGACACCAACATCAAGTATCTCAACGAGAATCGTGTGACCATCTGGGACGAGTGGGCGGACAAGGACGGAAATCTCGGTCCGGTCTATGGGAAACAATGGTGCGCCTGGGAAACCAGCGACGGGCGTGTGATCAACCAGATCGACCAGGTCATTGATCAAATCCGGAAGAATCCCGACAGCCGTCGCCTGATTGTCAGTGCGTGGAACGTGGGCGACATCGAGCGCATGGCGCTGGCGCCGTGTCATGCGTTGTTTCAGTTTTATGTGCGTGATGGCGAATTGAGCTGCCAGCTTTACCAGCGCAGCGCCGATTTGTTTCTGGGTGTGCCGTTCAACATCGCCAGCTACGCGCTGCTGACCTTGATGGTGGCGCAGGTCACCGGACTCAAACCCGCCGAGTTTGTGCACACCTTTGGTGACCTCCATCTCTATGCCAATCACCTGGAGCAGGCCAGGCTCCAGCTCACACGTGAGCCGCGCCCGCTGCCGACCATGAAGCTGAATCCGTCGGTGACCAGCATTCACGACTTCAAGTTTGAAGACTTCGAACTGGTGGGTTACGACCCGCATCCCGCCATCAAGGCGCCCATCGCGGTGTGATTGTGCGAGGCGTCAGTTGTTGATCCACATGCCGGCATGAAACACTTCAAGGCCATTGCGGCGATGTCCGAGAACCGTGTGATCGGCGATGGCAGCCGCATACCCTGGCACCTGCCGGAGGACTTCAAATTCTTCAAGCAGACCACCATGGGCCATGTGCTGGTCATGGGCCGCAAGACGTTTGAATCGATCGGACGTCCGCTTCCCGGCAGGGAAACCATCGTCCTCAGCCGCACGGGATTCGCGCACCCGGGCGTCAGGACGGTGGATGGACTGGACAAGCTGGAATTCCCGCAGGACGGACGCGAGATGTTCATCTGCGGCGGATCGGACATCTACCGGCAGGCGTTGCCGTTGTGCTCGGATTTGTATCTGACGCATGTCAAACGCCATGTGAGGGGTGATGCCATGTTTCCAGCGTTTGAAGAGGCTTTCGAGCCGGTTGAAACGGTCGTGGACACGACGGATTTCCGCATCGTTCACTATCGCAACCGGCATCTGATGGGTTGATGCGGCGGCAGGTTTGGGAAGATTTCTGTCCTGGCAAGACTGTCCATGACTGAGATTTGCACGGTTCCTGCTTCAAGGGATGGAGTTGTGACACTTATGGGGAACTTTTTGTTGAAATGCATGGGGGTAGGCGATGGCTGGCCGTGCGCGGACCGCAATCATTCCGCGTTTCTTTACCGTTTTGGCAGGACACACATTCTGATTGATGCCGGAGAAGGCGTCTCCAGCGCCCTCAAGGCGGGGGAGACATCGCCTGATTTGATCGACCGCGTTTTCCTCTCGCATCTGCACAGCGACCACGTGGGCGGCCTGTTCATGCTCCTGCAGGGATTCTGGCTGGGGCCGAGAAAAAGGGATTTGATCGCCCACATGCCCGCGGACGGCGTGCGCCCCATCCGCCAGATGCTGGAAGCGGGGATGATTTTTGACGAGTTGCTGTCGTATGAACTGCGGTTTCAACCTTTGAAGGCTGGGTGTGCAGAAAAGGTCGGGCGCGTGAAGGTGACGCCGTTTCACACGACGCACCTCGAAACCCTGCGCCTGGCGCATCAGAGAAAACATCCACTCAAGTTCGAGGCGTTCAGTTTTCTTCTGGAATCGGGAAGACTG
>CAYQCZ010000214.1:3807-7466 GCA_964415955.1 uncultured Verrucomicrobiota bacterium
GGGTCACAGTGCGGACCTCGGTTCTCCCGAGGACTTGAACCCGTTGGTTGAGAAACCACTCGACCTGCTGGTCTGTGAACTGGCGCACTTCCCGCCCAAGGCTATCTTCAGCTATCTCCGGGGCAGGCCCATCAAGCGTGTCGTTTTCATTCATCTGTCGGAAAGTCACTGGCGGAATTTGAAATCGTTGTCCGCGCTGGCCCGCAAATCCCTTGGCGGCATTCCGTTCGCCTTCGCCAGGGACGGCCAGGAGTTTCAACTGTGAGGGTGCAGGTCCGGATTGAATGACAGCCGCTCGCTTCAAGGCTGTCTTTTCCCTTTGCGGCCGCATGGCCCCTTCGTAGCCTGCGGGCGCGATGTCCCGGATGCTCAAATCCTCGGGTGCCATGGGTGCTGCCACACTGGCCAGCCGGCTGCTTGGCATGGTGCGGGAGATTGTCTATGCGCAGTTCATGGGGGACACGGCCGTGGCCGGCGCGTTCAAGCTGGCGTTCAAGATTCCCAATCTCTTCCGCCGATTGCTGGGCGAAGGCGCGCTGACGGCGGCGTTCATCCCCATCTTCAAGGACAAGGAAAGGAACGCCGGTGAAGCCGAGATGTGGCACGCCGCCAATGCCGTCATTTCCGGGCTGGTGGTGGCGTCGGCGGCGATCATCGGGCTGGTCATGGTGGCGGTGTCGCTGGCGCTGGCCGTGGGGGAGTTTGAAGCGCAGACAAGGCTGATGCTGGAGTTGTTGCGCATCATGTTTCCCTACCTGCTGCTGGTCTGTCTGACCGCCATCTGCATGGGCATGCTGAATGCCCGCGGGCATTTCTTCATTCCCGCCATGGGCGCCACGATGCTGAACGTGGTGATGATTGCCTCCGTGCTGCTGCTGGCGCCGCAATTTGGGGCCACGCTGGACAAACAAATCTTCGCGCTGGCCATCGGTGTGCTGGCGGCGGGCGTGGCCCAGGCGGCGTTTCAGATGCCGGTGCTGTTCAAGGAGGGATTCCGCTTCAAGTGGGTGACGCCATGGGGCAACGAAACCGTGCGTGACGTGGTGAGGAAGATGATACCCGCCACCATCGGTGTCGCCGCGTTTCAGATCAACGTGCTGATCACCGATGGCGTGGCGTTCTTTGTCGATCCGCAGATTGTGGCCTCGTTCGATTACGCCGTGCGGTTGATGGAACTGCCGCAGGGCATCTTCGGCATCTCGCTGGCCACCTACCTCCTTCCAACGCTAGCGGGCATGGCCGCTGAAAAGAACCACGACGCCTTCCGTTCCACGCTGGACAAGGGACTGGAACATCTCTGGTTCTTCAACCTGCCCGCTGCGGTGTTCCTGGGCTTCATGGCGGAGCCGATTGTGAGGTTGTTGTTCCAGCACGGTGCGTTCGATGCGGGAGCGACCGAGCGGGCTGCGGCTGCGTTGTGTTTCCTCGCGCCGGGACTGGTGGCCTTCTCAACGGTGAACATCCTGGCGCGCGCGTTCTTTGCCCTGGGCGATACCCAGACGCCGATGCGTGTCAGTGTGCTGTGTCTGGCGGTCAATCTGGTGCTGGCGATCCTGCTGGTGCATCCCATGCGGCAGGCAGGCCTTGCCCTGGCGAACACCATCACGGCGTGTCTGAACGCGGCGTTGTTGACGAAGGCCTTGAAGGGAAAACTGGGCTCACTGCCCCTTGAACATTACCGCAAAAGCCTGCTGCCAACACTGGCCGCCGTGGGAGGTCAAATGCTGATACTGATGGCGTTTCTGCGCGCGGCTGACTCACGAACTCCTGCGCCTGACACCCTTCAACAGAGGTTGATGGATGTTTTTGCGCCGCTGGCGCTGTGCGGTCTGGTGTATGTGCTGGCCTGCTGGTGTTTCAAGGTTGGCAGCGTGAGGGAGATTGGTAGTGCTCTGCTATCAAGGGCGGGGAAAAAGTAAAAACTAGAGGTGTGAGTCAAACCCAGCCACCAGGATAAAAATAATCTTGAGCTTCGATCTTTGGTTCCAAGTAGGCTTCTCTAACACTTCTCTCTTGGTCTTTCACCTTCCATTGGGCTAGTTCCCCAAGTTCTGTATCTGTGAACCTAAAGCTTTGTGGTAACTCAGCTTTGCAATAACCACATGAATTAGAAGCGCGGCTGTAAACCAACCGGTTGCAGTTTGGGCAGTGATATGACATGCCGTTGCAGGTTACCAACTCAGTCTCAGGAAGATGATGCCGCGCGGCTTCTTGCTGATGGGATCGACCACTGTGTTGTCCTCGGCCTTGCCCGCTTCGGCAGGCGCGCGGGGATCAATCAACTCCACCGGATTGGTCGTTTTTCCAAGCTGGGGCAGCACGCCGGTGTAGGACACCTTGCGCACGGCGATTTCATTGGGTGCGACCTTCCTGGGTTCCTTGAGAACTTTCTTGGCGGTGGATTTTTCCACCTCCGTGGCGACCTTTACCGTCTGCGCCTCAACCATGCCTGCTGAAGTCAGCAGGCCCAATGTGATGATCCATGACAGTTTCATAGTGGCCTTTCCGTTGTCGCCATAAGATCAGACAAGCTTCCCGATGTGTCAAAGATCAATCGGCACTTGTTTGGAAAAGGCCCTGGGTCTGGAACAAGGCGGGCATCTTTCGTGTGATGGTCATTGTGACTGACCGGCAGTTCGATGTGCCACTGGGCGTCCGCGCCTTCCTGGGCTACCGAGACACTCACGCGCACCGTGCCGTGGTGAATCTCAAACGGACACCCCAGCGAAGCGGGCTCTGTAATGGGTTGTCCGGAGTGGAGGGGGCCAGGCCTTTGCTGTTATCGCGCGTGCATAGCCATCCAGCTCGAACCCGCACATCCGGTCCGCTACGGGAAGGGCCACGTGGAATACATCTTTGCCGCTAACCTGCCGCAGGCTCACACGCACCTGGTAGCTGGTGCCGGACACTTCGACGGGTAGCGGAATCGTGGCATGTCCTTTTGCGTTTGGGCTGAAAAGCTCACCGTCTTTCCGGCTCCAGCCGTGGCCGGTTTGCGCGACGTAGGCGGGTGTGAGCGTCGGGAAAATGTCGGCCCACCCATCGGCGTCGATTTCCCCCGAATGCCAGCCATTTTGCGTCGCGTCCACCTGATGGACGTCGCTGAAGTCCCCCGGTTTGACGGTCTCCCGTGTGAGCGCGGCGGGGGGCTTGTCGCCAATGTAGATCCGCACCCGGAAGACGACTGCCAGTGTGGTCGCCAGGATCAAGGCCAGCACGCACGCGATGGCGGCAGTTTTGTGTCGTTGGACAAACAGCCCGAGGTGTCCGACCAGCCCGAGATCCTCGGCCATCGTTCCGTAGCCACCCCGCCATTGGTCCAGGTCGTTCGCGAACTCCTTGACGCTCTGGTAACGTCGATCCGGGTCACGTTTCAGGGCCTTCATGCACACGGCCTCCAATGCGCGGGGAATCTGGCCGCCGGGACAGTGGGGCAACTGCACCGGCGGCAAATTATCGCGGGGCGTGTCCATTGCCATCATCCTGGTGGGTGAAGTGACGTTCGCCCGTTTGGCATTGGCCAGAATCTCCACGACGGTGGTCCCGGAGAGGGGAGCCCGCAACGCAAGGATGGCATACAGGATGCCTCCCAGGGCGAAGATGTCTGATCGTTCATCCACATCGGCCACCCGGCCCTCCGCCTGCTCTGGCGGCATGTA
>CAYQCZ010000215.1:0-7448 GCA_964415955.1 uncultured Verrucomicrobiota bacterium
ATATGGGCAAGGTTTGGATGGGGCATCAAATAACAGCGCACACGGTCTTTTTGCTGATGCCGGAACACTTTGAGTCGAACAGTGAACGTCAAAAACACACGTTTCAAAGGTGAACACCCCTGTTTTTCGCCTCAAATGAGGGTAACAGAGAACGGGGAACGTGTGGCAAATGTGTCCCCTTCTGCCATCCGTTGAGTGTGGTTGTCCTGGTGCATGGTGTTTCCATTACGGCGGAAACGCTGGTGTTGGATTGGTGGACAATCCGACAGCCCGGAAGTCGTAGCCTACAAACAAGCCCGGCACCGGCTCATTTCCGAAAGGTGCAATCTCCCATGAAAATCCTGAATCATCCCATTGTGAAAACTGTCGGCCTCATTTTGGCCGTGATGCAGGTCGTGTCCATGGTGCGGTCCTGCCTCAACTTTCGTTCTTTGTCTAAAGACGATAATTGTGACCGCTCGGGTTTTCTGCTTTCAGGCCAGGCCCTTCCAGCGGCGCAGCCCCCATTCACCCGCGAAGCAGGCCAGTGCAAACAGAAACAAGACCGGCGTGTGCCACAGGGGGTGTGTCCACGGCTCGGTGATGGGCGCCTTGCGATTGGGAAGGCCGGCGACAAACCTTTCGAGATCCTTCGCCTCCACGAGTTGGCCTCCCGTTTTGCGGGCAATGGCAGCCAGCAGTTCGCGGTCGGGCAGCAGTGACTTGAACTCATCCGCAGCGAAATCAACCGCCCAGCCAACCTCCGCCCGCCCCGCCTCGGTGCCGTTGCCATCGGTCACAACCGCCTCCGCGAGATAAGCGCCCGAGTTTCTCGGCACAAACGTGGCTTCGGACAGGCCCGCCTCCTTCAGCGATGGTTCCGCGCGCAGATGGATGCCTTTGTCGGAAGTCACGGAGCTGATCTGGATGTTCACCGTGCTGTTGTCCAGGGGGGCAAATTTCTCATTCCGCGCCCGCACGTCCAGCTTCATGGACTGATGGGCGTCACCGCCCACGGGTTCTGCATGAAACGTGATGCGTTCCGGCACGTCCGTGATCAGCCACCGGATCATCTGCCGCCATGCCTTGCCGAGGTCATCCCTTTCATCCTCGCGATGCATGCCCCAGCGCCACATGTCACCGATCATCAGGGCCGCCGATTTGCCCGCGCCATAGCGCTGCACCACGAGGGCGGGCAGTTGTGTGCCGCGCGGGTCGGACACCGTGGCCAGGACGCTGGCTCCCGGTTTGATGTCCCTTGAGCGGTTCACGACCTGAAATGCGGGCATGCCCTCCAGGCGGGCGCGTTCGGCCGCCTCCACTTCACGGAGCCTGACCCAGGGTTGCAGCCATCCTTCCCGCGTAATGGCAAGCTTGAGGTTGCCAAGTGCGGTGATGGTTCCAATGCGGTCCAGATACACCGGTAGCATGTCGCCAATGGGCGTGTGGGTGTAGTTGCCCTGATTGAACGATTCCTGGCCGCCCAGCATCAGAAAGCCGCCTCCGCGTTCCGAGGTGAACTTCTGGAGCAGTGTCATCTGGTCACGCGTGAAGAAGTCCGCCTCCAGATCATCCAGGATCACCGCGTGATATTTGAACAGGTCTTCCGCAGTTTTCGGGAAGCCGTCCCTGAGTTCGGAATCATCCCGCGTGTTCACACGGACAAGCACGGGCTGGTCATGTCGTTCGGTGGTTTCATCCGTCTTGTCAAACCCACGGAACAACGGATTTGCCGCCTCGCCCCGGCGTCCGAGGAATTCAAACTTCGGCTCCCGCTTGGCAATGCGGATCAGCGCCGAGAGCTCCACCTGGTCGTCTTCCTGCAAAGCCCGGTTGAGAAACTTGAAATCCCAGTTCGGCCTGCCCGAGACGTAAAGGATGCGGAACGGGCCGGCGCCACGGTCCACGACCACGACACGCTGGTTGTTGGCCAGTGTCACTTCCTGGTGAAGATTGGTGCTGACCCCCGGCTCGGAAACATGGGCGGACAGCTCAATGCGGTAGAAATTCACTCCGCGATGTTCCGGGCGCAGTTGGAACCGGAAGGCGAGCGGTTCCTGGTCCCGGCGAACTTTCAACGTTTGCTCTGTCACCAGCTTTTCGGCTGTCGCATGTGCCGGTCGCTGGCTTGAGGATGGTTTTTGAGTTTTTTCAGAGGCCGCTGCTGTGCCATTGGTCAGCGGGGCAGGGCGTGGCAGTTGCAGCAGCCTTGCTGTGACCGTCCCGCCATTGAATCCAACCGCCAGCGCCTCGGCCTGGATGCTTACGGGCGCATCCTCGAAGGCCGTTTGGTTCACCGTCACCTTCTGCAGTGACGCGTCCCTGCCGATGACATCCCGTCCGACAATCACCGGATACACCGGCGGCAGCGCAGCCAGTTCCTCGTTCGACAAACCGGCATCCGTCGCATTGCCGTCGGTGAAAAGCAGGACACCGGCCAGTGGCTGCCCCTTGTGACGGCTGGCAATGGTCTTCAGCGCGCTGTGAATGGCGCTGGAACGTCCGTTGAAATCCAGCTCCGCAAACTCCTGTGAGGACTGCAATCGTGCATCAAACACATAGGGCCGCACGCGGAAGGATTCGGACAGTTTCTCGCGCCATGGATTGCGGACCGGGTCCAGCAGCTGGCGCAGTTGATCGCCCCGCGTCAGGCCTGAGTCCGCGTCACGGATCATCATGCCCTGGCTGTTGTCCGCCACCACGGCGATGACGTTGGCACCGGGACGCGCCCGCTCGCCAGACCACAGCGGCTCCAGCAGACAGGCGGCGAGGGCAAGAAAACCGGCGGCCTTCAAACCAAGACATGCGAACCGCACGGGGCCCTGAAGACTGGCATGACGATAATTCCACCACACAAGCCAACCGGCCCCGGCAAGCAGCACAACCACCGGCAGGAGCCAGTTCATGCCGGACCAAAGCAACGACGCGGTGAACATCCACGGCACTTTGCCAGCAGGCGGGGATGCTTTCCAACGATTTCAGCAGGCGGCGGGGAATTGCCTCGCCAAAGCGGTTATTGTGCGGCCATGACGGTCAGGCGGTGTTTCTTCAGGAACGGCTCACAGTCCCTGCGATCCAGCAGCAGGGTCTTGTCCGCCTCAAAGGCCAGCACGCTGATCCGGGCCGCCACGCAGGTCTCCAGGGTCTTCAATCCCACGCAGGGAATGTCGAACCGCATGTCATGCTTCTGCCTGGCGACTTTGACCGCCACAGCGCCGCCATCCTTCCCCGCCAGTGTGCCTCCGCGTGTCAGGCAGGCGTCGGTTCCCTCGAAGCCTTCCACCGCCAGCACCGTCCCGGCCTTGACCACCACGCTCTGGCCGATCTCCAGACGCGAGATTTCCTTGGCCATGCGGAAACCAAACCGGGCGTCACGGAGTTGCTCCTCCGAAGGTTCAGCACCGATCCGGAAACCTTCGCCCGGCATGAGTGGCCGAAGCCATGGCGTTGCCTCGATCAATTGAACACCATCCTTTTCCATCTCATCCGCAATGGCGCCAAAGATGGAATGGGCGTTGCGTTCCTTGAGCCGCATGAGCAGACCCATGGCCCGGAAATCCGGCCGCAGATCAAACAGGTTCGACGGGGCAATCTGTCCCGCCATCACGCAATGCCGGATGCCGCGGTCGGCAAAGACACCGATCATCTTCGAGAGCTGGCCCACCTTCATCCAGACGACCTCGTCGGCCAGTGATGACATGGCCGGATCGGTCTCGCCTTCAAACGCCGCCACCACGATGCGTTTCACCCCCTGCCGGCGTGCCTCGGCGGCCAGCTCAAGCGGCAGGGTCCGGCTCCCGGCAATGATGCCCAGTGCTTCCACGTGGATGGGATGGGTGGGCTGGGCGGGGGGATTCACTGTAAATGGGCCGCAAATTGTTGTGCGGACGAGGAAAAGATTTCCACGGCCTGCGGGCACGAGTCAATCACCCGGTGCCTCCCTTCACGATGACGGAGGCTGGTGCGACGCCCCACCTCGTCAATGTTGCCAGAGGGGAAGTGTCAGAATGGGCTCGTGCCTTTCAGTTCAAGCAACGTCAAGCCCTGGCGAAACTGCAATCTGCCGGACGCTCGACGAGATGGATGAGATTGCCCTCGCCGTCGGGGAAGAAAAGGACACGTCCGCCGCCGCCTGCGGGTTTGACGGGTTCATTGAAGATCACGCCCTGTGACTCAAGATGGGCTTTTGCGGCCTCGATAGATTCCACACGCAGCGCCACGTGACGCCAGCCGGCAAGGCGGTTGTCGTTGGTGCGGTTGCTGGTGGTGTGGGCCGGGTAAATCTCGATCATCGGACTGCCGGAGAGTTTCAGCAAAAAGGCGGGTGGTTGTTCGTCGTTCTTGAACACCTCCACCGCGCCGAGGACACGGCAATACCAGTCCTTCAATGCAACGGTGTCACGTGCGGCCAAACCCAGGTGTTCCATGGCAAATTTCATACCCGCATTGGAAAACCCGGTTCAAAGGAATGCAACGTGGAATCTGAGTTCATGTGAAAATGGCACGGGCGCGGTGATTGACCAAGACGGTCCTCACTTCCCCTGCTTGGCCTTCTTCGCGTTCTTGGCTTTGCCGCCCTGGGCCTGCCCTTTCCATGCGCCAAGCGGCAGCACGTCCGCCCTTGCTGCGTAGGCGTTCCACTTGGTTTCAAGTTCCTTGACCTTGTCCGGCATCGTGGCGGCCAGATCGTGCAATTCAGAACGGTCGGCATCGATGTCGTAGAGTTCCCACGGCTGGTTTTCCTTGGCCACCAGCTTCCACCTGCCATCGCGAATGGCGCGGTTGCCTTCATGCTCCCAGTAGATCGGATTTGAGCGGGCAAACGATTTTCCAGACAGGGCAGGGGCCAGGCTCACGCCTTCCATGGGCTTGATGGGTTTGCCGTTCACTTCCTTGGGATACGTGGTGCCGGAGACATCGACACAGGTGGCCATGATGTCGATCAGGTGGCCGGGTTGATGGATCAGGCTGTTTTGTTTGGAAGCCGGTATGCCCTTGGGCCAGTGAACGATCAACGGCGTGCTGATGCCGCCTTCGTGGACCCAGTGTTTGTATTCGCGGAAGGGCGTGTTGCTCACGTTGGCCCAGTCGCGCCCATAACCGATGTAGGTGTCCGCCGCACCGGGCATGACGCCATATCCCTGGCGCATGGGGTAGCCATCGCGCGTCTGCTTGGGAATCATGTCGAATTGCAGGTCAGTTGGTTTCATCGGAGGCAGCGTGGGTTGGTCGGCGCGCGCGGTGAAGTTGCCACCACGGCCCATGCCCTCGGCGCAGCCGCCATTGTCCTGCAGGAAGAAAATCAGCGTGTTGTCCAACTGGCCGGTGCGTTTCAGTTCGGTGACGATCTTGCCGATGTTCTGGTCCATGTTGTCGATCATGGCGGCATAGACCTCCATGCAACGCGACTCAAACGCCTTGTCCTTCACTTTGTCCCAGTCACCGGGCGCGGGGCTGAGCTCTGCATCGGCTTTGATCAATCCCAGTTGACGCTCCTTTTCGAGACGCGCCTTGCGGATGGGCTCGAAGCCCTGGTCGTAACGGCCCTTGTATTTGGCAATGTCCGATTCCTTGGCGTGCATAGGCCAGTGCGCCGCCGTGAAGGCCACGTAGAGGAAGAACGGGTTGGCCTTTGATTTGCCGGTGTGATCCGAGATGAAACGCACCGCATGATCAGCGATCGCGTCCGTGTAGAAATACTCCTTCGGCTGATACTCGGGATCGGCGTAGGGCGAGATGAGCGTGTTGTCGCGCGTGAGCGAGTTGGGATCGAAGAAACTGCCTGCCCCATGGATCGTGCCATAGAAGCGGTCGAAACCGCGCTGGAGCGGCCAGTTGTGTTTCTCGGCCGACTCCTTGGGGTTGACCTTGGGTGTGACGTGCCATTTGCCCACAGCGAAGGTCACATAGCCTGCCGGTTTGAGCGCCTCGGCGATGGTGACGCAATTGCGGTTCAAATCGCCCCGGTAACCTTCATGTCCGCGATCCTCCATCATGTGGCCAATGCCTGCCTGATGTGGATACAAACCGGTCAGCAACGAGGCGCGGGTCGGGCAGCAGCGGGCGGTGTTGTAGAACTGCGTGAAGCGCAGGCCGTTCTTTGCCAGCCCGTCGAGGTTGGGGGTGTTGATCTCGCTGCCGTAACAACCAATGTCTGAAAAGCCCATGTCGTCGGACATGATGAGGATGATGTTGGGGCGGGGACTTGGAGCGGCGGAGATGGAGTTGCAGGCGAGGATGGCTGCGGCAGATGCCACCAGGCAGACGATGCGTTGAATCGGGCTCATGATGGTGGACAGCCTATCTGAGCCTTGGCCTCCCGCCAATCATCGGAATGCACATTCCGCTAGCTTGAATCACGACCGTTGACCCGGCACATTCAGACCATGCCGTGGGCCATCGACAACCGGTTCCGCATCGCTGCCAACCGTCAGATTCTCGCCCATCTTGATAAAACCAGTCCTTCGGCACACGACGATGTGGCATCCGCGCTGGTCAACTCCGCGAAAGAACTGCGTGGTGTTCAACACTATTGCCCGAACCCTTCGAGCTACGCCTGGCAGTGCCTGCACACGAAGGACCACGTGATCTTTGCGTTTGCGACCGGCATGAACACCGTTGCCTTCCGCCTCCCTGCAAGCTCAATCAAATCAGCCATGGAAGCTGGAGGAATTCAGGCATCTGATCTGGGGGCGGACTGGATTGAATGGCAACTGGGCTGGGACATGGACCTGCGACCGTGGACGAAGCTGGCCTTGGAACTCGCGGAGGGATAGTTCGTTTTCACCGCTGAGGACGCGGAGGATTTTGCAGAGATCACAAAGGGAACTCCGCGACCTTTGCGGGAAACCCTGCGCCCTCTGCGTTGATCTCTTTATTTGCTCCCCGGCAAATCCACCATCAGGTTCACGGAGTCACCCAGTTCTTTCTGCTTGAGCACGAGTCGCGCGAGCAGTTTGCCCATGAGCGTCTTTTGCCTGGGATCCTCGGCCAGGTCATTCATCTCCAGCGGATCATTCTTCAGGTCGTAGAGCCGCATCTTCTTCGCCTTGGGATAGACGATGAGCTTTTTGCCATCGACCGTGATCGACCGTTGGAGCTCCAGATAGGCACCATACACCTCGTCGTAGGCGGATGTCTTTGCCTTGCCTTGAAGGATTGGCAGCAGGCTGTGAAACCAGAGGTGTTGCGGGCGTTCCGCGCCCGCCAGTTCCAGCGACGTTGCCATCGTGTCTTGTAGGTAGATGGGTGAATCGATCTTTTTGCCTTTTGGCACGCCGGGACCGGCGACGATGAACGGCACGCGCACGCTGTGATCATACATGTTTTGTTTGCCAAACAGCCCGTGATGTCCCACGGCCAGTCCGTGGTCCGCCGTGAAGAAGATCCATGTGTTGTCGGCCTTGCCGGTGGCTTCGAGCGCCTTCACGATCTTCTTGCGTGCATCGAAGCGGTCGAGGCCCGCGAAC
>CAYQCZ010000216.1:0-7445 GCA_964415955.1 uncultured Verrucomicrobiota bacterium
CTGGTGATCGCGCAGGCCCATCATCCGGCATGGCGTGCCACTGTCTCTGGAAGGCCCGTTGAGGTTCTGAGGGCGAATCACGCGTTTCAGGCGGTGATCGTGCCGCCGGGAAGGAGCGAAGTGGAGCTGGCTTATGTGGACACGCCTTTCATGGCAGGTGGACTGCTGGCGCTGACCGGAGTCGCAGGATGTTTGCTCCTGCGGCTCAGACGCCGCCTGTGAACCTGTTCCCCGCACAATGGCACGCCTTGAAGCCCGTCTGAAAATGGCAAGGGGCGCTTTGCCATTTTCAGACGGGCTCTTACAACTCATGCGCGCCGATCAGGAATTCAAACAACGTCACCGACTCCGCAGGCGGGGGGCCAAACGCAAATGGCAGCGGTCCCATGGCCGAACTGTAAAAGCCGGCTGCGGATGCGGCATGAAACACGGTCAACCAGCCTGACGGCTGGCGGTCATGCGAGACGCGCTGCGCTGCAACGGCCGGGGGCGGAAGGCGCGTGTTGGTGTTGTTCGATGGTATGGCCAGCAGATCCCGCCGGTCGAACCTCGCCTGATGCCGGTCCAGCGCCTGCGCTCCGCCCTGCTCCATGTAGTATTGAAAGCCCCAGTGCCCCTCAAACCAGAGCCCGCCATCGCGGGCCGCGCCAGTCTGCAAGGCATCCCGGGCCGTGAGCCGGACCGCTGACGCCTGACTGAGGTCCGACCACCCCAGACCAACCGCCAGCATGCCTGAGGGGATGAGCATCAGGGCAAACCGTCTGGCGCTGCATCCTCCCTCAAAAGCCCTGTCCAGCTCACGAACGGCGAGGATCGCAACCGCAGGGACCATCGGCAGCAGGTAACGCACGTTGATCATCCAGTTGATGTAGCCCGCGAAGACAAACGTTCCCACAATCCAGCAAAACAACAGCCAACGCACGGGATCAGGCCTGCCCACCTTTCCCGGCCACCCGGCAGCCAGCAGTCCTGCGGCCCCGGTCACCCACACACCCGCCTGCGCACTCAACCACCATGAGGGACCGTCCAGACGCGGATACAGCACGGCACAGGATGCCTCCCTGAACACGAACCACCACGCGCCGCCCGCACACAGCACGAACGCCATCAGGAAAACGATCAGCCCTCGCCGGACCGCAAAAAGCAGCGTCGGCCACGCCAATGCACCCCCCGCAAATGCAAGGGCCACCACCGTCCTGGCACCCGCAGACATCCGGGTTTCCGCCAGCGCACCCGAGGCAAATCCCATGGCGTCGCTGACCAGTCCCCTCCCGTATTTTGCGCGTGTGATGCCTTCGAAGAGGAACAACAACACCAGTGGCAGCGCCAGCCATGGCAACACCGCCAGGTGTTTCCGGTCCTTCAACAGCGCATGCAACCCCAGCAGCGGCACGAGACAGGCCCCGAAGTATTTGGTCATGGCCGCCAGGCAGATCATCAGCGAGGCCGCCAAGAACCACCACTGCCTGCGTTCCTCCAGGCCGCGCAGCCAGAAGGCCACAGCCCACGACCACCAGCACAACAACAGCATGTCCGACATCAACGCCGTGCCGCTGACCAGAAACGCGGGGGTCCACACCGTGGCTGCCACGGCCAGAAGAGGCCGGTCGCAAATCCGCCGTGCAATCTCGAAGACGCCCAGTGCCGCGCCCACTGCGGGCAGCAACATCGCCAGATGCAATCCCGTCTCGCTCCATCCCATCAGCGCGCCGGCCAGCGCCAGGAAACAGGCGGCGCCGGGCGGATTCTGCATGACCGCCGCCATCGGCATCTCCATCCCATACCAGTTCACTGCGAATCCATAGGGGTCCAGCGGGTGTTCGATCAGATGACGCGCCATCCAGACGAAGAGCGGATCATCGATGTGGAGCGGCTTGCCAAGAAAGGGGCAGAGTGCAGCCAGCACGAGCCCGGCCACACACCATCGCGGCCGACGGCCCAACAGAGCGGGCAATGAGATTGCAGTCTTCATTGTCGTCTGAAAGACACTGCTGCGCCTTGCGGGGCAATGCCCCATGGGGACGACCCTGCTGCGACGCACACGCAGGAGGGTGTGGACGGCACTACCTGACGCGCTTCACAAACCGGGCCATGCGTTCGGCGGCTTCTTCAATCTTGTCCAGCGCCGTGGCGAAGCAGCAGCGCAGGTAGCCCTCGCCGCTGGCTCCGAACGCGCCGCCGGGCACCGCCGCAACCTTCTCCTCCTTGAGCAGGCGCACGGCGAACTCCTTCGAGCTGAGCCCGGTGTCCTTCACGCAGGGAAAGGCATAGAAACTGCCGCGCGGCAGGTGGCATTTCAGCCCCATGGCGTTGAAGGCGTTCACAATCAGATTGCGCCGCAGCTTGTATTGGTCGCGCATCATGATGGTGTCCGGCTCGCCGTGATGGAGCGCCTCGATGGCCGCCTCCTGGCTGATGATGCTGGCGCAGAGCATGGAGTATTGGTGGACCTTCATCATGGCCTCGATGAGCTCCGCCGGACCGCACACGTAGCCGATGCGGAAGCCGGTCATGGCGTAGGCCTTGCTGAAGCCGTGCAGGAAAATGGTGCGTTCCCTCATGCCGGGCAGCGAGGCGATGCTCACATGTTCGCCCTCGAAGGTCAGTTCGCTGTAGATTTCATCCGTGATCACCAGGAGGTTGTGCCGCAGCACGAGGTCCGCGATCTTCAGCAGCTCCACACGGGTCATGGTGCCGCCGGTGGGGTTGGTGGGGAAATTGAGCACCAGCGCCTTGCTGCGGGGCGTGACGACCGCCTCGATGGCCTCCGCCGTGACGGAGAATCCATTTTCCGCCAGACAGGACACGGCCACCGGCACGCCGTGGGTCATGGCGATGCTCGGTGCGTAGCTCACGTAACAGGGCTCGTGGTAGATGATTTCATCGCCGGGGTTGATGACGGCCCGCAGGGCGATGTCCAGCGCCTCGCTCACGCCCACGGTGACGAGCACCTGCGTGGCCGGATCATAGGCCACGTTGAAGTTCCGGCTGACGTTCTCCGCAATGGCCTCGCGCAGCTTGGGCAGGCCGAGGTTCGAGGTGTAGGTGGTGCGTCCGCGTTCCAGCGCATAGATGGCGGCCTCGCGGATGTGCCAGGGCGTGACAAAGTCGGGTTCGCCCACCCCAAGGGAGATGATGTCCTTCTGCCCCTGGACGAGGTCGAAGAACTCACGGATGCCCGAGCGCGGGATGTCGCGCACGGTCTGCGCGACGAACTGCTGGGCCTGGAACGGCTTGCTCATGGGGCGGGAGGCTGTGAGAAAGACGCCGCAAACTCAAGGGCTGAGTTGGCCGGTCAGGGCGGTGATTTCAAGGCCTCGCTCAGGGTCTTGAGCATGGTCTCCGCCGTGTAGGGTTTGGGAATGAAATGCTTCACACCGGCGCCCACCGCCTTGGCGACGCCGCTGTGGCTGGCCAGGCCGCTGGAGCCGATGATGCGCACCTCCGGGTTGATGGCCTTGAGGGCGAGGATGAGCGCCGGGCCGTCCATGATGGGCATGGCCATGTCCGTCAGCACGACGGCAATGTCCCGCTGGTGCCTCACGTATTGCGACACGGCGTCGGCCCCGTGCCTGGCCAGCAGCACCCGGTAGCCAAAACGCTCCAGGGTGCTCTTCACGATGGCGCGGATGGATTCCTCGTCATCAACGGCCAGGACAAGCTCCCCGCTGCCCGCAGGGAGCTTCGTCTGGCTGGTTTCGATGCGCCCGGCCTCGTCCGGGGCATTGGTTGCCGGCAGGTAAACCTTGAACTTCGTCCCCTTGTCGGGCTCGCTGTAGAGGTTGATGAAGCCGCCATGGCTCTTGACGATGGCCAGCGCGGCGGACAGGCCCAGGCCGGTGCCCTTGCCGAGCTCCTTGGTGGTGAAAAAGGGCTCGAAGATTTTGGTCTGTATCGCCGGTGGAATGCCCGGCCCGGGGTCCTCCACGCAGGTCATCACAAAGGAGCCCGGCCTGAATTCGGGGTTCATGGCCGCATAGGTCTGGTCCACCTCCACGTTCTCCGTGTAAATGGTCAGCCGTCCGCCGTCCTGCATCGCATCGCGGGCGTTGACACAGAGGTTGAGAAACACCTGGTGAATCTGCGTGGGATCGCCGGTCACGGTCCACAAGCCCTGCGGCGGACGCCATTGGATGGTGATGGATTTCGGGAACGTATCCCGCATCACGGTCATCAGATCACGCAGCAGGTGGACGATGTTCACCGGAACCCGCTGGCCCTGCACGCCACGCGCAAAGCCGAGCACCTGCTTCACAAGGTCGGCACCGCGCTGGGCGCTCTGCTGGAGGGTGTCAATCAGCGCGCGCGTGGCTTCATCGCGGGAATCCTCGCGCAGCATCTGGAGGGACATGAGGATCGGGGCAAGGACGTTGTTGAGATCGTGCGCGATGCCGCCGGCCAGGGTGCCGATGCTTTCCATGCGCTGGGCGCGGAGGAACTGCTGCTCCAGCTTCTTGCGCTCGGTGATGTCGCTGCTGATGGAGAGGATGGACTTGGGGCCCCCTGCTTCGTCGCGGACAAGCGTCCATTTGACATCCACATCAAGGACGCGTCCGGACTTGTGCTTGAGGGGCAGTTCACCCTGCCATTCACCGCGCTCCATAAGCTGCCGCAACGCATCGCCCGACCGCTCGCGGTTCGCGTGGAGAAGATCGACCGCCCTCTGGCCGAGCGCCTCCTCCGCAGTCCATCCATAGGTGCGCTCGGCGCCCTTGTTCCAGTAGATGACGCGGTCGTCGAGATCCTTGACGACAATCGCCTCGTGGGCGGCATCAAGCAGGGCGGCCTGTTCCCGCAGCTTTTCCTCGGCGGCCTTGTGCTCCGAGAGATCGGTGATGCCGCCCACCATGCGGATGGGGCGGCGTGAGTCATCGCAGATGATATGCCCGCGATCGAGGACGTAGGCATAGGTGCCGTCAGCCCTGCGGAAGCGGTATTCATTGGTGTAGTTCTGCTGGCCCTCGGCAATCGCGCGCTCCACATGCGCGAGCACACGGTCGCGGTCCTCGGGATGGATGCAGTCGGCCCACATCTCATAGGAAGGCTTTATCCGGCCCTGCTCATAGCCGAAGTTCAGCGCAAACCCCTCGTTCCACCAGAGTTTGCCGCTGACGCGGTCGTAATCCCAGATGGAATCGTGGGTGGCACGGCTGAGCAGGAGGAAACGTTCATCACTCTCGCGGCGCAATGCCTCGGTCTGGATGCGGCGCAGGGCCCCTCCGCAGTAGTCCGCCAGCAACTGGAGCAGGTTCAAATCCTCCCCTGTGTAGGCATTCAGTTCGTAGCTCTGGATGGACAGCACGCCGATGGGCCGCTGGGCGTCACGGATGGGAACAAACATGATGGAGGCGGAAAGACGCTGGCAGTCTCCAAAGGGAATGCCCTCGTTGTCCGGCTCGTCGATGCTGGCCTTGAGGATCAACTGCGCGCCCTCCTCGATCGTCTTGCGCGCCCGGGGCGACGGGGGGACATCGTCATAGGCGGGCGGACATTCCGTCCTGCGTCCGTCCACAAGGTCCACGGACAGCACGGCCTTGATGAGTCCGGTCTCGGGCGAATAGAGGTCGAGCGTGGCGGAGTCCCAGCCGAAGAGTTCGTCCGCAAAGCGGGTGATGATCTCGGCGGCGGCACGCGGACTCAGCGCGGTGTTGAGTTCACGCCCCAGACGGGACAGGACCATGAGATGGCGTTCATGGCGCTTGCGCTCGGTGATGTCCCGGGAGATGCCGATGACGCCGATGATGTTGCCCTGGGCGTCGCGGTAGGGTGCCTTGGTGGCGAGATACGTGCGACGAACGCCTGCGGCGGTGAGGGTTTCCTCGAGGGTCTGCACCATGCCGGACTTGATGACCTTCAAGTCGGATTCACGGATGATGCGGGCGCTGTCTTCATCAAACAGGGTGCTGTCGTCCCTGCCCAGAACCTCGTTGACGGACTTGCCCACAAGACGGGCCGCGCCCTCGTTGAACATGAGGTAGCATCCCTCGAGATCCTTCACGAACACGGCGTCCGGCGTGCCGTCGGTCACGGCCTGGAGGAGCGTGGTGGTGCGGCGGATTTCCTCCTCGGCGCGTTTGCGGCCGGTGATGTCACGGGCGATGCCCTGCAGGGCCACGGGCCTGCCGTTCTCGAACACCGGGCTGCTGGCCAGCTCCACCCAGATGATCGATCCGTCCTTGCGCTTGAGCTTGAACTCCATCAAGCCCTCGGAAACGCCCAGCGTGAGCTGTGTCTGCATGGCAAGGTGGGCGCGGAGCATGTCCTCCTCGCTGGTGACGAGGGAGGCATAGGTCAGCGAAGGAATGTCCTCCCGCTCGTATCCCAGCAGTTTCAGGGCGGCGGGATTGGCATCCACAAAGCGGCCGGTCAGGTCGTTGACATAGACGGCGTCCAGGGATCGGTCGAACAAGGCCCGGTAACGCGCCTCGGATTCAAGCAGACGCGCCCCCGCCTGCTTGCGCTCGGAGATGTCCTGGCAGGTGCCATAGGCCCGCACCGGCCGGCCCTCTGCGTCCTGCTCGGCCTGCCAGCGTTCCTCCACGACCTTCACCCGCCCGTCTTTCATCACGATCCGGTGTTCCAGGACGTGCGAACCGGTGCTCGTGAGGGATGCCATGAAGGCGTCATCCACCTTCCTGCGATCCTCCGGATGAACGAATTCAAGGAACGCCGCGTGGGTGGGGTGGAAGGTCTGGGGCGTGGTTTCAAAGATGCGGTGGGTTTCCTCGGACCAGATCACCTGCATGGTGGCCAGGTCTGTTTCCCAGCTGCCGATCCTGGCCACCCGCTGCGCCGCGACCAGCCGTTCGCGTTCCAGTTGCAGTTCACGGGTCAACTCGCGGAGTTCGCGCTCGCTGCGCAGCAGGGCCTCATCGGCTTTTCTGCGTTCCGTGATGTCATGCGCCGTGCCCACCATCTTGAGCGGGCGTGCCGTCTTCTCATCGCGCACCACCTCGGCCACCTCCTGGACGATGCGCACCTCGCCACTGGGACGGATCATGCGGTGGATCAGGTTGTAGGGCCTGCCGCCACGCAGTGCCTCGGCGACCGCGCTGCGGATGGCCTCGTGTTCCTCCGGTGGGACGAGCTTGAAGAAAAGGTCGTTGGTGACCTGCACCGACCCGGGTTCGAAGCCTGCAATGCGGTGCATCTCGTCAGACCAGCTCAGGGCGCTGGCACCCACATCCGCAGTGTTTGCCAGGTCGAGTTCCCAGCTTCCGAAGTGGGCGATCCGCTGGGCGGCGGCCATGCCGTCCTCGCTGGCCTGCTACGCCGCCTCGGAGGCCTCCTGCTCGGTCACATCCTGAAGCGTCCCCAATATCGCGACGGCTCCGTTGTATTCGCACCGTCCGCCGTGAACCTCCACGCGCACGATCCGTCCGGTCTTGTGGATCATGCCCATCCTGTAGCGGACGCTCTCCACCTCCCCGTCGATGCGCCGGCGG
>CAYQCZ010000217.1:0-7406 GCA_964415955.1 uncultured Verrucomicrobiota bacterium
TAGGGCGCACCGACCAGTTCAAAGGGCGTCGTCGTGCCGCGCCCCACCGACACGGCCGTTGTTTCGAGCAGTCCAACCCCCGGATACAAGGTCGCCTGGGTGAGGCTTCGCATGTTGGGGGATGGATTCGTCCACGGCAGGTCGGTTTCATCGAGCCACATGGAACGCTTCCATCCGGCGCATGGCACGATGGTCAGGTGCAGGTCGAGGCTCTTCTCCGCATGGAACATCCGCGCCAGTTCGCCCACGGTCATCCCGTGCCGCAGGGGCACCGTGTGCCACGCCACAAAGGTGGGTTTGCCATCGAGCAACGGTCCGTCGAGATCCATGCCGTTGATCGGGTTCACGCGGTCCAGCACGAAGAACTTGAGCCCGGTTTCCGCCGCAGCCTCCATGGAATTCAACATCGTGCCCACATACGTGTAGAACCGGCACCCAATGTCCTGGATGTCGAACACCAGCGCGTCCAGGTCCCGCAGATGCTGCGGCTGCGGACGGCGAATGGAGCCCGAGTAGAGACTGTAAATCGGCAGCCCGGTCTTCTCATCCATGCTGTCGTTGATCTTCGACTGGTCGAGCTGGCCGCGTATGCCATGTTCCGGACTGAACAACGCCTTGAGCTGCACACCGGGAGCGTTGTGGAGGATGTCGATCGTGGGATTCCGGTCGCGGTCATGCCCGGTGTGATTGGTGATGAGGCCCAGCCGCAGTCCCTGGACGGACTTGAAGTTCTCCGCCTTGAGCACGTCGATGCCGTTCAACACGCGTTGTTTGACGGCGGTGGCTGAAGAACCGGCAATTTTGCTCGTGGTCGCAGCAGGTGTGGAGAGGCCAACCGCCTCCGCGGCCAGCGTGCCGATGGTTTTTCGGAGCGCAATCACACTGCCTTTCTCCGTGGGATGATTGCGGTTGGAGAGGAAGATGACGAACGTCTGAGAGCCTGGATCGATCCATAGGCTGGTGCCGGTCCATCCCGTGTGGCCATAACCACCGACTGGAAACACCGCACCACGCTGGCCTGCGTAAGGGGAATCGATGTCCCACCCAAGCCCACGCGCAGGAATGCCGGCGGGCGTCTGCACAGACGTCATCAGCCGGACCGTCTCAGGCTTGAACACCCGCACGCCATCCAGTTCGCCCTGGTTGAGCAGCATGCGTGCATAGCGGGCGAGGTCGGACGCCGTCGTGAAAAGGCCTGCATGCCCGGCAACACCCTCCATGCGCCGCGCACGTGGATCGTGAACAACACCGCGCAACGGCACGCCGTTTTCCATCTCCGTGGGCGCGATGCGTGGCAGCTTTTCCCTGGGCGGATTGAAACCCGTGTCCTTCATTCCCAACGGGCGGTAAACCTCCCCGTGCAGGAAAACATCCAGCGCTTTTCCGGTCACCCGGCGCACTATTTCACCAAGCAAAATGGGCCCGGTGTCGCTATAGATGAACTTCTCACCTGGCTTCGCGGAAAGCTTCTCCGCGCAGGCCAGGCGGATGGCGGATTCGGTGCCCGACCAGTCCGGTTTCAAGCCCACGTCCGGACGCAATCCCGAGGTGTGTGTCAGCAGTTGGCGCAGGGTGATGGCTTCCTTTCCATGCTGGCCGAACTCCGGAATGTAGCGAACCACCGTGTCGTCGAGCCCGATCTGCCCGCGCTCGACCAGGAGCATCACGGCGGGCGCACACGCCACCACCTTGGTCAGCGAAGCGGCATCGAAAATCGTATCCACCGACATGTCCTCGGGGGACGGCGCCAACGCGCGCTTGCCGTAGGGCATGATGTAACTCTGTCCACGACGCTCCAGCCACAAGACGCCGCCGGGGAGCTTGCCCTCGGCAATGGCTGAACCCACCGCGCTGTCGATCTGCGCAAGCTTGCCGCCATCCCAGGGGCGCATCGGTTCCGCCGGTGCGGACACGGCGGGCTTTGGCGGGGCGGGCAGAGGCTGTGCCAACACAGGCGCGGGTGCCGGTTTCAAGGCGGGCAGGGGGGTAACCCGGTGCTTTCTTGTTTCGGCAACCTTGTCCGACCGGCAGCCTGCGACGATCAGAATGAGCGTGATGAGAACGGTGATGTGGGAGCGCATGGAGTGCTGTGTTTGATTAGGCGCTACCGTGTAACCGGGTGCGTCAACATACGCAAGCGCAGGCCTTGATGTTTGGTCTGCCGCACTCGAATGGATGGCATGCTGTTGCTGTGTTCCATGCGATCGATTGCTGGCCATCGCCTGACTCGCCCGTTAGCATGCGGTCATGAATCCAGCCCGCAACTAGGCCCCAAGGCAAACGATATGAACATCTCGATTACACGTCTCGCACTCCTGCTGGCGTTGCTCTGCTGGGGTTTTCCAGCGGCAGCGGCCAGGAAGCCCAACATCGTTCTCATCTTTGCCGATGACCTCGGCTGGAAAGATGTTGGTTATCAGGGCAGCGACTTCATGGAGACCCCGAACATCGACCGTTTGGCACGAGAGGGGATGGTTTTCACTGCCGGTTATGCGGCGGCTGGCAACTGCGCTCCGAGCCGCGCATGCATGGTTTCGGGAACCTACACGCCACGCCATCATGTGTATGCCGTGGGCAGCACGGATCGCGGTCCGAAGGCGGCGCAGCGGCTGATTCCCATTCCCAACAAGAGCGGTCTCGCGCAGGCGAATGTCACCTTTGCCGATGCGCTCAAGGCGGCGGGTTACGCCACGGGCATTTTCGGGAAGTGGCACCTGGATGGAAAGGATGGAGCGTCGCCGGAAGCGCAGGGCTTCGATGTCGTCTTTCAATCTTACGGCGGCTGGAAGGACAGGGAGCCCAGCCCCGACAACCCGAAGGGGATCTACTCGCTGACGCAGGCCGCGGGCGAGTTCATGGAGAAGAACAAGGACCGGCCGTTCTTTGTTTACCTGTCGCACTACGCCATTCACACCGCGCTTCAGGCGCGCGCGTCCACACTGGAGCGCTTCAAGGCGAAGGCCCCGGGCAAACAGCACAGCAACCCGCTCTATGCTGCATGCACCTACGATCTCGATGATGGCATCGGTCTGCTGCTGAAAAAGCTCAAGGACCTCGGCATCGAGGACAACACGATGGTCGTCTTCACCAGCGACAACGGCGGCACGCAGCAGAGTTCACAGGAACCGTTGCGCGGCAACAAGGGCGGTTATTACGAAGGCGGCATCCGTGAGCCGTTCCTCATCCGCTGGCCCGGCGTGACGAAGCCCGGTTCGCGCTGTGACGTTCCGGTGATCAACGTGGATTTGTTTCCAACCTTTCTCGCCGCGGCCGGTGCGCCTGTTCCCGAAGGCAAGGTGCTTGATGGCGAGAGTCTGATTCCGTTGCTGAAGGGCGATGGTGCGCTCAAGCGTCAGGCGATCTTCTGGCATTTCCCCGGCTATCTCGACAACCCCGTGATCCGCGGGCGTGACATTGATGTGAAAGCCGGCTTTCGCTCGCGTCCGGTCAGCGTGATCCACAAGGGGGACTGGAAACTCCACCTCTTTCACGAGGAATGGCAGCTCGATGGCGGCCGGGAAAAACTCCCAGCCAACCGCGCCGTGGAACTCTACAACCTTGCTGACGACATCGGCGAACGGAAGGATCTCGCCGCCAGCAATCCCGCCATGCGCGATGAACTGCTCGCCGATTTGTTTGCGTGGATGAAATCCACTGATGCGCTGATGGCCAGCGAGCCGAATCCGAAACACGATCCCGCTGCGGCGGCCAGCAAGGCCGGCAAAGGTGGAAAGAAAAAGAAGGGTCAATAACCAAACCTCACATGACGCTCCCAGTCGTTGCCCATTTCTGAATTCATGAAAGCACTTGCCTCCCTTCTGTTCGCAGCCTCCGTTGCCATCGCATCCGCCGCCTCCAGGCCCAACATCATTTTCATCCTGAGCGATGACCTTGCACAGGGCGACTGCGGCAGCTATGGGCAGAAACTCATTCAGACTCCAAGCCTCGACCGCATGGCCCGGGAGGGCACGCGCTACATGCAGGCCTATTGCGGCACGACCGTCTGCGCGCCGAGCCGCACGTCGCTGATGACCGGTCTGCACATGGGACATTCGCCCATCCGCGCAAACCGCGAGATTCAGCCCGAAGGTCAGAAGCCCCTGCCCGAGGGGACATTCACCGTCGCCAAACTGCTCAAAGGCGAGGGCTACGCGACCGCCGCGATCGGCAAGTGGGGCATGGGCATGTTCGACACGACCGGCAGCCCGTTGAAGAACGGCTTCGATCATTTTTACGGCTACAACTGCCAGCGCCATGCCCACAGTTATTTCCCGAAATACCTCTACAACGACGACCAGCGCATTGAACTGCCAGGCAACGATGGCAACACCAGGGTCGAGGGCAAGGGCGCAACCTACGCGCAGAACCTCATCGCCGACGAAACGGTGAAATGGGTTCGCGCACAGAAAGGTCGGCCGTTCTTCCTTTTCTACGCCATCACCCTGCCGCACGGCGCATTTCAGATTGATGACCAGGGCATCTACAAGGACAAGCCCTGGACCGAGCAGCAGAAGAATTACGCCGCCATGGTCACCCGCCTCGACCGCGACGTCGGCCGGTTGCTGGACCTGCTGGTGGAGATGGGTGTGGAAAAGAACACGCTCGTGATGTTTGCCGGCGACAATGGCTCGTCGTTCGATCCGAAATCGGAGATCGGCAAACTCTTCGACCAGACGATGGGCGGTCAGTTGCGCGGCTTCAAACGCAGCATGTATGAGGGTGGCCTGCGTCAGGCGGCCTTTGCCTGGTGGCCCGGAACGGTGCCTGCCGGACGTGTCAGTGATGAGCCTTGGGCGTTCTGGGATTTCCTGCCCACCGCCGCGGAGTTGACCGGGGCGAACCTTCCCGCCGGCGTGAAGACGGATGGACTCTTGCTCGCATCATTTCTCAAGGGCGGTCCAGCGCCGAAGCGCGATCACTTCTACTGGGAACTCCACGAGGGCGCTTCGATTCAAGCGGTGCGCTGGGGTGACTGGAAAGCGGTGCGCAACGGGCCGTCGCAACCCATCGAACTCTACGATCTGAAGAACGACGTGGGCGAAACGAGAAATCTTGCCAGCGCCAAGCCCGACCTCGCCGCCAAAGCCGAGGCCCTGATGAAATCCGCCCGGCAGGATCATCCCGACTGGCCGCTTGTGGACAGGAAGCCGGCGCAAAAGAAAAAGAAATAGACCGGCAGGGGGCTACTTCCATTGACCGGGTTCATCGGTCCATTTCGTGAGCACCTGGCGCTGGGTGACCGGCCACCAGTCCTGAAGGCGCGCGGCAAGGCGGGCGACCGTTTCAGGGTTCTTTGCCGCAAGGTTGTTGTTTTCGTGCGGATCGGCCAGCAGGTCGAAGAGCTGCGGACGTTTCTCCGTGCGGGGATGACTGCTGGCGTAGCGATTGCCCACTTCGCCGTCGTAGGTGAGGAGCAGCTTCCATTTTCCCTCGATCACCCAGCGATAGATCAGTGTGTCCTCAGGCCGCTCGATGTTGGCCACGTCGTGTGAAAAAGTTTCCCCATACACTTCCTTGCGCGGCGAGGGCTGGCCGGATTTGAGAACAGGCAGGAGGTTCAGTCCGGGCAGCTTCGGTGGAGCGGCGGCTCCAGCCGCAGCCAGCGCAGTCGGCACGATGTCCACACTGGAGCAGAGCTGCTCCTTGCGGTCGCCAGACTGAATGACGCCCGGCCACGAAAACATGATGGGCTGGCGTGTGCCACCTTCGTTGGCAGACTGCTTCGAGCGCGGCGCGTAGCCGGTGCCCTTTTCCTGCTGGATCCAGCCATTGTCCGCGACATACACCACCAGCGTGTTGCGCGTCAGCCCTTTCGCCTCCAGCCGGTCGAGCAGTTGTCCGCAGGTTTCGTCAAACCATTCCACCATCGCGTAGTAGCGGGCGACATGGTCGGACGCGATGCCCTTGGCCTTGTATTTCTGGAACAGCCGGTCTGGCGGCGTGTGCGGCGTGTGGGGCATGAATGGCGCATACCAGAGGAAGAACGGCTTCTTTTCGGCCACGGCGTGATCGATGAACTCGAACACCGGTTCCATGCCTTCACGCCCGATCTTCAGGCCGTCATCGCCATGTCGTCCGCCGGGCTTGGGGAAGCCGCGCGTCATCGCGTGGGTGAAACCGGCGCGCTTGGGATCGCCTTCCCACCACTTGCCCGACTGGTGGCTGAGATAACCCTGATCGGCAAGCAGCTTCGGCAGCGTCGGGTGTTGATAGAACTTGCCGATCAGCTTCGCGCGCAGTGCGGCGTATTCATCCGAATCACCTCCACGCGCCTTGCCTTTCGCTTTGGTCTTGGCTTCGCCGGACGCGGCGGGCAGTGGCGAGGGGTCGTTGCCGGTAATCTTGCTCTGATGCGCGTAGAGGCCGTTGGCAAACGTGGCCAGCGCCGGCCGGCACAACGCCGTGGGCACGTAGCCGCGCGTGAACAACGCGCTGCGCGCAGCCAGTTTGTCGAGGTGTGGTGTCTCGATCTGCTTGTGCCCCATGAAGCCGTAATCGGTCCATGCCTGGTCATCGGAGATGATGAAGACGATGTTGGGTTTTTCGGCTGCCTTGGCAGCCACGGCGAGAAACAGGCAGATGCTCAGAGCGAGGGGTGTTTTCATGTCAGTCGAGATGTTGATCGTGCAGCTTGCGAAGCCGGGCAACAACGTCCGGGTGCTGATCCGCGAGGTTGGACGTTTCACCGGGATCGGCCTTCAGATTCACAAGGAAGTTTGAGACGGGCACGGGCTTGTGGCCGTCGCTGGTGTCGCGTGTCCTGCCGATCAAGTTCCAATCGCCTTCACGCACGGCCCAGTCCGCGTTCGGTCCGTTGCCCACCTGCCAGTGCAATGCGTGTTTGGCGTGTGGTCCGGCAGCTCTTCCATCGTGTATGACTCCGACAAGACTGCGTCCATGGAGCTTCACATCCGGCACTTTGACGCCGGTCAATTCCGCCAGTGTGGGAAGCCAGTCACAGGCATGGCCGGTCTGGTCGCGCACCTGGTTTTGCGGCAGTTGACCGGGCCAGGAAACCACCGCTGGCAGCCGGATGCCGCCCTCGAACAGGCTGAACTTTGCACCACGGTAAGGACCGGAACTGCCACCGCCGAAATGCGCGCGTTCCTCTGGAAGACAATGATGGTCCGCTCACGCAACCCAAGTGCATCCACACTGGCGAACAGTCTGCCGAGACGTTCGTCCTGCGCGGCCAGGAACGCGGCATAGAGACGGCGGGGCTCCGGCAGGTTCTTGAAATGTTCCAGCCACTTCGCATCGCCCTGATACGGATAATGCGGCGTGTTCAGCGCGTAATAGATGAAGAACGGTTTCTCACGGTGGCGCTCCATGAACTGCGCAGCTTCATGCGCCATCAGATCGGGGAAATAAACGCCGTCGTGAAAAACCTCGACGCCATTGCGCCA
>CAYQCZ010000218.1:0-4401 GCA_964415955.1 uncultured Verrucomicrobiota bacterium
CCTGGCGGGATGTGCCATGAACATCTGCTCGTTGAAGAATCATCCGACAGCTGTCCCGGCGAAGCGTCACGGGCGACAGAGCGGTGTGTCGCTGGTCGAGGCACTGGTGGCGCTGGCAGTCATGGGTTTCGGCATGGTTGGGCTGGCCGGGTTGCTCGGGCCACAAGCGGCTTTGGCAGCGGCTGGGAATCGCGGGCCGCATTTCGCGCCACGCGCCAAACGGGTGATTTTCCTCTTCATGAACGGCGGGCCGTCGCATGTGGACACGTTCGATCCCAAACCCGCGCTGGCGAAGCAGGAGGGGCAGTTGCCCACGGGCGAGCTTTAAAAGAAGCCCAAGACCAGCGGCTTCATGCCGTCGCCGTTAGCGTTCGCGAAGCATGTCCGCAGCGGCATCGATGAGTGCGAGACGCTCCCGAAGCTGGCGGGAGTGATTGACGATTGCTGCGTGATCCGTTCGATGCACACGGATGTGCCAATTCACGAACCCGCGTTGTTGATGATGCACACGGGCAACATCCAGCCCATCCGGCCTTCGATGGGTTCATGGATGCTCTATGGTTTGGGAAGCGAGAACGAGAACCTGCCCGGCTACGTGGTGTTGCGGCCCACGCCCAAGATCGTCGTGGGACCGGCCTTGTGGAGCAACAGCTTCCTGCCCGCTGAGTTCCAGGCGACCAGCGTCATCACGGGCGACATGAAGCCGGAGAAGCTTGTCGCCAACGTGCGCAATCCGGAACTCACGTTCGAGCAGCAACGCGAGCAACTGGACTTGCTGGGCGCACTCAACGGCATTCATTTGCGCCAGCGCGGCGGTGACAAGGAACTCGAGGGCCAGATCAAGGCGATGGAAACGGCCTTCCACATGCAGCGCGAGGCGCTCGACACGTTCGACATCAGCCGCGAGCCGGAGCACATCCGCAAGATGTATGGCGACTCACCGTTCGCGCGGTCGTGTCTGCTGGCGCGGCGGTTGGTGGAGGACGGCGTGCGTTTCGTGACGGTGTATTACGTGAACAGCGGCAACCAGCCCTGGGACACACATTCCAACCACAACGAAGGCCACAAGAAACTTTGTGCCGACGCGGACGGTGCCAGCGCGGCGCTCATCACCGACCTCAAGCAACGCGGTCTGCTGGAGGACACGCTGGTGATCTGGGGCGGTGAGTTTGGCCGCACGCCCTACGCTGAAATCCGCGACGACAAGAAGGGCAAGGAACAGGTCGGGCGCGATCATCATCACACGGCGTTCACCACATTGCTGGCAGGTGGCGGTGTGCGCGGGGGCATGCTGTATGGCGCGTCGGACGAACTGGGCATGAGGGCGGTGGACAAGCCCGTCCACGTCCACGACCTGCACGCGACGATTCTCCACCTGCTGGGCCTCGACCACGAGAAACTGACCTATCGCTATGCGGGACGCGACTTCCGCCTGACGGATGTGTATGGAGAAGTGGTGAAGGGGATTTTGGCGTGATGCCCGATCACCCTTCGGGAGTGTTCAGTATTTCTTGTAGTCTTGTAGCAAGCGGGCCGGGGAATCGTTCACACCAGCTTGCATCAACCAAGCCGACATCCAGCAAATCGCGCAGATGCACGCGGTCTTTGTCACGGAAGGAGGTCAGTTTCATCCGCACCAGCGGCTCCAGTTCGATGAGCTGAAACTCCCCAGTATCTTCGGATTGATGAACTTCGGGTGATGGTTCAAGGCTCTGTTCGGTAACTTTTTCACCTGCCCAAAGCACGTGGATGGCATCACGCACTTTGGCCTCGGGACCATCGAGAAACACATCCATGAACCCGGCCTTGCCCAGCGAGGACACACGACGATAGATGAAACCAGCCTTCTCAAGGGCAACGCGAGCGGTATCAAAGTCAGCGCGGCGCAGGAGCAGGTCCACGTCACGTGTGTTGCGCACGGCAGCTTCATCTACGCGGGAAACCCAGGCCGCCACGGCGTTTCCACCAACGACAGCATATTCAAGGCGGGCAGTTTTTAGCGCCTTTGCCGCTCTAAGCAGACGCTCACGCACTTTCTCGACACTCCGTTCCATGCGTTCCCAAGAAACAGGTTGAACCAGCAATGTTGCCACGATGGCTTTAGAATACCCCTCTCCAAGAAGCAGCCGCAAGTTGTAGTTGGCAAATCACGCGGTGATGGAGGTGGTGAAGGGGATTCTTGCCTGAGCCGTGTTTGGTCCGTTTAATGGAGGCATGAAATCCGTTGCAGCAGTTATCAGTCATCAGTGGTCAGTCATCAGCATTGCACGCATGAAGGACTTTTGCAGCGCCCTGCACTTCCTGCTTCTGCCCCTGATCACTGCCTTTCTGATCACTGATCACTCCCGCGCTCAGGCTGCACCGCCACCCAACATTGTCTTCTTCCTGGTGGATGACCTGGGTTGGATGGACCTCGGCTGTTACGGCAGCAAGTTCTACGAGACGCCTCACTTGGACAAACTGGCTTCCGAGGGAATGAAGTTCACTCAGGCGTATGCGGCATGCCCGGTGTGCAGCCCCACGCGTGCGTCCATCATGACCGGGCGTTATCCCCAGCGCACGGGCATCACGGATTACATCGGCGCGGCGCAGCCGGACAAATGGAACCGCAACACCATCCTCAAACCCGCTCCCTACACCACGCAACTGGCGCATGATGAGATCACGCTGGCGGAAATGCTGAAGGCCGGTGGTTATGCGACTTTTTTTGCGGGCAAATGGCACCTTGGCCCGGAAGGCTTCTGGCCGGAAGACCAGGGGTTCGATGTGAACAAGGGCGGCATCGATCGCGGCGGCCCTTATGGCGGCAAAAAGTATTTTTCTCCTTACGGCAATCCACGATTGGAAGATGGGCCCGATGGAGAGCATTTGCCGGATCGACTGGCAACGGAGACGGCGAAGTTCATTGAGGTGAACAAGAGCAAACCGTTTTTCACCTACCTGTCCTTTTACTCGGTCCACACGCCGCTGATGGCGCGTGAGGATTTGCGGCTGAAATATGAGGCCAAGAAGAAGCGGCTCGGGCTGGAGGAGAAATGGGGCGAGGAAGATTTCCGCGACGTGCGCCTGGTGCAGGAACACGCCGTGTATGCCGGAATGGTCGAGGCCATGGACGCCGCGGTTGGCAAAGTGCTGGCCAAGCTCAAGGAGTTGAATCTGGAAAAGAACACTGTGGTGTTCATCACATCCGACAACGGCGGCTTGTCCACGTCGGAAGGGCACCCGACATCGAATCTGCCATTGCGTGGCGGCAAGGGCTGGCTCTACGAAGGCGGGATCAGGGAGATTTTTCTCGCGCGATGGCCTGGAGTCACCAAGCCCGGCAGTGTGAATGACACGGTGGTCACCAGCCCGGACTTCATGGCGACGATTGCCGAGATCACGGGAGTGAGCAAACCAGCAACCAAACTGGACGGCGTGAGTTTCTTGCCGGCACTGAAAGGGCGTTCCATGCCGCGTGGGCCGGTGTTCTGGCATTATCCGCATTACGGCAATCAGGGCGGATTTCCCGGCGGAGCTGTGCGTGATGGTGATTGGAAGCTGATCGAAAACTACGAGGACGGCTCACTGAAGCTCTACAACCTCGCCAATGACATCGGGGAACAGAACAACCTGGCGGCCGAGCAGCAAGTGCGGGCCAAAGCACTGCAATCTAAACTTGTGGCGTGGCGGCAGGAAGTGGGTGCCAGAATGCCGGCCAAGAGTGACAGCTACGATCCCGCCAAGCCCAACGGTCGCGAGGCGCGCCGAGTGGCCCAGCCCAAGGCCAAGGCGAAGGGAAAGTGAGCTGGATCAGCCCTGCGGCCAGTCGCGCATGAAGGTGATCAGATCCGTCACAGCAGGGCTGGCGGCGTTGCGGACGTAGAATCCGCTGGTGCTTACGCCACAGAGCAGCGCCTGGGCGTTGTCGAAGCCCAGCAACTGGCCCAGGCAGAATCCTGCATTGAAGTGATCCCCTGCGCCGGTGGTGATCTTCGGCTTCCTGATCAAAGGCCCGTCCACTTCCGTCACGGTGCCGTTTGAAACGGTGAGTGCGAAGCGCACGGGATGCACCACGATCGTGGAAACCGGCACGTGTTTCGCGATGTCAACCGCCGTGGCTGCCAGCGCCTCCCGTGTGTGCGTGTGATCCGGCAGTCCAAGGGCTTCCGCCAGTTCCCAGGCTTCCTTTTCATTGAGTCCGAGCGTCACGTCGAAGTGCGGTTGGAAGGCCTTGATCAAATCCAGCGCGCGCAGGATGTCCTCGCGCTTGCGCTTTTGCGGGTCGGCCAGGTCGAAGAACAGGCGGCGGCGCGGGCCGGTGAGATCGGGGCACACTTCTTTTTGCAGGGATTCCCACAGGTCGCTCATGAAGGGAATCATCGTCCAGTTGACGAAGGCGACAAGTTCCGCCGTGGCGAA
>CAYQCZ010000218.1:4411-7384 GCA_964415955.1 uncultured Verrucomicrobiota bacterium
GACCGAAACGTTCCTGGATGGTTGCCCAGTTCACTTCATTCAATGAGGAGGAGTTGGTGAGCATCACCTTGCCGTCCTCAAACTCAAGCGCCGTGGTGCGGCCGGGCTCACAGATGCTGAACTCATCGGCGCGTTCCGCCAGTGGATGGAAGATGGGGTGGATGTTCGGCCATCCGAGGGCGCCAAGGTAGGTCACCTTGGTGCCGAAAGCCGCCAGCGCATTGGCCATGATGGGGCCGTTGCCTCCCAGTTTCACCTGCTGGGTGACAGGCTCGATGTTGGTGCTCCTGCCTGCGGCTTCCGCCACGCGCGCGGCAAACTGGGAGATGGTGCCTATGCAGTCATAGCTGGTGGCGTCGTGGCGCTTGTCCACAAGATGGACGATTTCATCGACGAAGCCATCGAGCCCCACAAAGGCGCGGAAGGTGTTCACGCGCCCGAGGGAGGATTCGAGGGAGGCAGCACAGCGGGCGTGCAGTTCAGCAGGGGAAACGGACGTGTTGCTCATGATATCAACCGGCTTTCCACCGGCCATTGGGGGCGGATGAAATACGGGATTGGCCGTGCCGTCAATGCACCCTTGGCATCAGTAAAGCACGCAAAGGATCACATGTTGAACTCCGGACCGAGGTAGATCTCGCGGGCCTTGGGATCGTTGGCCAGGTATTCGGCGCTTCCCTCCACCAGCACCTTGCCCTTGTGAATGATGTAGCCGCGGTCGATGAGTTTCAATGTCTCACGGACATTGTGGTCGGTGATGAGGATGCCAAGGCCGCGCTCCTTGAGGCGGCGGACAATCTTCTGCACCTCATACACGGCGATGGGATCAATGCCGCTGAAAGGCTCGTCGAGCAGGAGCAGCTTGGGGTTGGTGACGAGCGCGCGGGTGATTTCCAGACGGCGCTTTTCACCGCCGCTCAGGAGGTAGGCCTTGCTGTCCGCCAGTGGTGTGAGGTCGAGCTCGTCCAGCAGATATCGCAGGCGTATGCGCCGGTCGTCGGCGTTGACATCGCAGGTTTCCAGAATGGCCAGGATGTTCTCCTTCACCGTGAGCTTGCGGAACACCGAAGGCTCCTGGGTGAGGTAGCCAATGCCCCGGCGGGCGCGCAGGTGCATCGGCAGGGAAGTGATGTCGTGATTCTCGAAGCGGACCACGCCCTCGTCCGGCTTCACCACTCCCACCACCATGTTGAAGGATGTGGTCTTGCCGGCTCCATTAGGGCCGAGCAATCCGACAATCTCACCTGCATTGACATGGATGGAAACGCCATCCACCACACGGCGCGCACGATACGTCTTGGCCAGCCGGTCGGTCTCCAACAGGCGCTGGCCGGCGGCTGTTGCGATCTTCGTGCCTGGAGAAATCTTGCTCAAATTGGGTTGGGATTGCGGTGTGCTCACATGGCCCCAGAGGGGGGAGTGTCATTTCTTCTCCTGCGCCCGCGGCTTGCCCTCGAGCCTGTAAGGGCCTTCGGAGCGCATGTCGCCGGTGGTGCGGTTGTAATGAATGATCTCTGCGGAGAACGTGCCCATCTCATCCTCAAACTTCGCGTTGCCGGTCAGGGTGACTGTGTCCGTGCTGATGCGATATACCGCCTTGTCCGCCGTGGCGACACGTGTTTTGCGCTGGCCGTCCTTCACCTCGTAAATCTTGATCACCACGTTCTTCTCCGCCTCGATCAGCTCAAACTTCTGCCCGCCGCCCTCGCCCATGGTCGCAATGGCCAGTTCGCAGTCCATCTCCATCTCCGGCAACGCACTCAAGTGCACCTTGTCGCGGAAGGTGGCCCTGCGGGTGGCGGTGAGAAACTCCGTCGGCCCCTTCCCGGTGATGACCCAGTTCTCCTGCGATGATGTGCCCTTGGATTTCTGGGCGGCGGCAGGCATGGACATGATGGCGACCAGGAGGAATGTCAGATGGAATGGCTTCATGGTGCGGTGTTCGTTTGTTCGATCATCTTTTGACTGATTACCGTGCGTGAATCGTTGGTGATGACCAGGCGGCCGGTGCCCTGGTTCCATTCAAAACCGCGTCCGGTGACGCGAAACATGCCATTGGCGCTGCGCGCCTCCAGTTCCCCCGGCGAGCGCGCCGTGCGGTTGATGCGGTCGAACAGGCAGTCCGGCGCCTCGACGATCATCTCCACCGCACCATCCTTGTCGTAGGTCTCCACGCGGAGGCCTGTGATGCGCATCAACCCTTCACCCTGCGGACGCGCCTCCGCCCCGGTAAGCATGGTCTTGAGACGTTGCTGGGAATCGTATTCCGGATACTTGAATCCGCGTGTGACACCCTCGGAGGCCGGGCTGGCATTGGTGCCTTTGGGCTTCTTGGAGGACTTCCCATCCGCCTGCTCGGGGGGCAGGGCGGGGCCGCAGCCGCCTGTGATGACGAACAGCGCCGCCATGACGAACAGCGCCCAGGGACGATGGGGTGACTGATCGCGGCTCACTTTGCGAGATGTTCCTGCAGGATGTGTTTCCACTGGTTCTGCGCCTTCAAAATCATTTCCACAACCTCGCGCACGGCCCCGTGACCGCCGGGTGCATGCGTCACATAATGCGCTGCACGTTTCACTTCGGAGATGCCGTTGGCGACCGCCACCGCAACACCGGCTCGATGCAGGACCGCCAGATCGACGATGTCATCGCCGAGATAGCAAACATCCTTCCAACCCAGGCCGGTCTTGGCCAGCACTTCCTCGGCGGCCAGCATCTTGGTGGCCCGGCCGGTCTGTTGAATCAGGAAATCGACCTTCAATTCCCTGGCGCGGGCCGTCGTGGCTTCGGAAGGCCGGTTGGAGATCCACCCCACTTGAATGCCGTGTTTCTGCAGCAGTCGCAGCCCCAGACCATCCTGGATGCTGAACCGTTTCATTTCCCCGCCCGCACCAATCAAGACCGTGCCATCGGTGAGCACACCATCCACATCGCAAAGGAAAAGCCGGACTTGCCGCAGGCGCGGGGTCAGTT
>CAYQCZ010000219.1:0-7383 GCA_964415955.1 uncultured Verrucomicrobiota bacterium
GATGGTCAATGCGCGGCATCAGGACGCCCTTCAGCGGGCACGCATGGCGCTTCAACAGACGCTGGCGGCCATGACAACGGACCAGCCGCTGGACCTCGTGGCGGTGGACCTGCGGATCGCCGTGAACGCAGTCGGTGAAATCGTCGGGAAGACCACCACGGAGGATTTGCTGGACTCGATCTTCAACCAGTTCTGCCTGGGCAAGTGAGGTGTGAACGATAGGTTTGACGCAGCAAATCACTTCCTGCGCCGCATCTGCAATCCACCCGCTGCCAGCAACCCGGTTCCAAGCAGAAACAAACTGCCCGGTTCAGGCACCACGGTGTAACCGAGGTCCTGAAGGATGCCGACTTCCACCGCGCTCAACTGCCTTGGCGCAGGACCACGATACACGGCCGCCTCCATCAGCACATCGGGGTTGCTGAAGGACGCGTCGTTCAGGTGATGCAGGCTGCTGGCGGATTCAAACGGCGAGGGCGAATAGAGAGGGACAAGGTTTCCACCGTTGGCGGCCACGGCATTCGGCCCGCCGAAATACGCACCGGGATTGCCGGTCAAAGCCGCGAACAGCGAAGTATTGAAGCTCGCGGTCGCACTGTTCACCAAAGGCGTTCCATCCGCAGCCACGATGAATTGATCAAACGCGCTCCATGCATCCGGAGTGCCGGAGGTGGAGAGATTCCACCCGCGCCCGAACCCATCAATCTGCGAGATGAACCCCAGCGCGTGCATCAACTCATGCAGCACGGTGGACTTGAAATCGTAGGAGGTGGGCGCAACAGCGTCGCCGTAATCCCAGCTGTGCACGAAATTGAAAAACACCGTGCCATCGGCAGTGGTGCCATTGGGATCAATCGTTCCGCCTGACAAAATCTTCTGCTGGGCGACCGTGGGGTGAAAACCGGGCGCGGTGGAAACCGGCCCGCTGTCCGCTGTGGCGAGAAAACCGCTGTTCACCGTGAATGAACTGACATCCAGTGGGATCGTGACCGGCGAAGCCGGCTGGATGTAGCTCGAAAGTATCCCTGCCGCCGACTCGAAGGAACCACGCCGGATGGCACCAAGGGTCGGGTCGTTGAAACCGATGCCCACGTCCTTGTAGTTGAACTCGAAGGTCAACTGGGCCTGAACGGAGGAAACCATCATCCAGCAGGCGATCAACAGGCTGAGGCGGGCCAATCCGTGCGACGATCCCGGCCGGTCACAGGTGAGGCTGTTGGGGCTGCTGTCTTTCGGCATGGCGGCGCGAATGTGGCACAACCATGGCCCGTTTGCCATCCCCGGCTCTCAGCTTTTGCGGTGTGGACAAGTGCCCGCAGCGGCGGTGACACTTGACGGACGATTCATGAGCGACGTTCTGAACATCCGTGTGCATCGAAGTCATTTCCCTGGGGCTTTCACTGCGGCAGTCACAAGGTCGCTTGCCAGCCGGACACTGGCGGGGCGGCTGGCTTATGAGGGCACGCGGCAGACACTCGCATGGCTCGAACTGCACAGGAAGTTTTCACCGGCGGCAACGGCGAGCGGCATGAGCCTCTACGACACGGCGTTTGACGCGGCTGTTCCCAGACTTGGCCGGACCTGCTGCCGGCTGATCGGCCTGGGCGTGGGCGGCGGATGGAAGGAGGCCCGTTTGCTGGACAAGCTCGTGGCTGCATCCGCGAAGGCCACCTACGCGCCGATGGATGTGAGCACGGCCATGGTCATCACCGCCTGTGAAACGGCCCGCTTGCGACATCCTGATCTGCCAATCCAGCCGCTGGTGGCTGATCTGGAGGATGCCGACGACATTGGCGACCTATTCCCATCAACGAACGAACAGGAGCGAAGGATCATCACGTGCTTCGGCATGTTGCCGGGGTTTGAACCATCTGTCCTGAGACAACGTCTCCAGTCGCTGCTGAAACCCGGCGACCTGCTGCTGCTGAGCGCCAATCTTGCGGCGACAGACGACGCCCAAACCGGTGTGAAAGCGGTGCTGCCGCAAGACGACAACACAACGACGCGCCACTGGCTTCTCGGCTCAGTGGAGTCCGCGGGCTTTGACAAGGACGACGGTGATTTGCGCTTTTCAGTGGAAGAATCGCCTCACCAACCGGGGCAGTGGCGCGTGGTGGCGGACTTCGTGCTGAAAAGGCAATCGACCATCAACGCGGGCTCACGGGAGTTTGTCTTTGCCGTTGGCGACTGCATCCGCGTTTTCCAATCGCACCGTTACACGATGGGACAGGCAAAGGAGTTTATCGCGGGTTGCGGATTCGATCTGCTCGATTGCTGGGCGAACGATTCAGGCGAGGAGGGTGTGTTTTTAGTCCGGCTTTGAAGTTCCAGAGGTCGTGAACCAACTGGAATCTGGACGATCTGCGGTTGAAATGGTATCTGCTCGTCATCAACCCCAGCCTCCTTTTGAGACATCCAATGAATGACTCGCTTACGACATGCTCTTTTTGCGGCAAATTCCAAGTGGAGGTTCAGAGGTTGATCTCAGGTCCGGGAGTATACATCTGTGACAGCTGTGTGCGTATTTGTGCCAACGTGCTGGCCAAGGAGCTCGATGTGGAAGCTCCCACGCCCCCGGGTTCAGGATCCACCGTTGCGGAAGCTGCAGAAGTGGTATCGGGAAGAGTGCACCAATCAACGCAAGCTTCCGATCGGCGTTGAAATTTCGGCTCGTGGTTCTGATGGGTGGTTGGTTCGGATCGACTTGAAGGAGACGGTCATGGATGGGGCACGATTCGGGCCGGTGAACCAGAAGCATTCGGATCAAGCCTGGTTCGTCTGCCGGATTGAGGAAGGCCAGTTCATTGGTGAGGGCAGCGCGTCTTCCCTCGAACAGATCATCTACACCTTCTCAGATTGGCTGGAAACGCGTAAGCGCGACATCAAAACCGCCGCGCACGGAATCGTTTGATCCGTCTCAGAGTCCAATCACCTTCATCACCGCATCCTTGGTGGGCTGGACAACAGTCGGCTGGAAACCGGCGGCCTTGATGGCGTTGTCCGGATCCTTCAATCCATGCCCGGTCATCGTGGCGGTGATTACACTGCCGGCAGGAATGGCCTTCTCCCGCACGCAACGAATCACACCGGCCAGGGGCGCGGCGCAGGCAGGCTCCACAAATATGCCCTCGGTCCGCGCGATCAGCTTGTAGGCCTCGATGATCTCCTCATCCGTGACCTTGTCGATGCGTCCGTTGGACTCATCGCGGGCTGCCACAGCCGGCTGCCAGCTTGCCGGATTGCCAATGCGGATGGCCGTGGCCACGGTGCTCGGCTTTTCGATCGGATGCCCGTCCACAATCGGTGCGGACTTGGCGGCCTGCCAGCCGAACATGCGCGGCAGGCGGTCCGCCTTGCGCACGGAGAAGTATTCCTTGAAGCCCTTCCAGTAGGCCGTGATGTTGCCGGCATTGCCCACCGGGAGGAAATGAAAGTCGGGGGCGCGGCCCAATTGATCGCACACCTCGAAGGCGGCGGTCTTCTGCCCTTCAATGCGCACCGGGTTGATGCTGTTGACCACCTCCACTTTGCCGGTTTCTCCCAGCTCACGGACAATGCGCAGGGCCTCGTCGAAATTGCCCTCAACAGAAACAGTCACAGCGCCATGCATCAAGGCCTGGGCCAGCTTGCCAAGAGCGATCTTCCCATGGGGCAGAAGGACGACGCATTTCAAACCCGCGCGGGCGGCGTAGGCGGCGGCGCTGGCGGAAGTGTTGCCCGTGCTGGCGCAGATCACCACCTGGGCACCGCGTTCCTTGGCCTTGGAAACGGCCATGGTCATCCCGCGATCCTTGAACGAACAGGTGGGGTTGAGCCCCTCGTATTTCAACCAGAGCTCGAACTCACCGCCGATGGCCTTGACGAAATTGTCCACGCGGATGAGCGGGGTGTTGCCCTCGTTGAGCGACACCACCGGAGTCGATTCGCTCACGGGAAGGTAACGCCGGTAGCGTTCGATCACGCCCGTCCACCGTGCCATGCTGACATTGTCCATGCTCATTCGAATTGCTCCACGCGGATCATGACCGGTGCGCCCTTGACGACGGGCAGCCGCGCAATCTGGGCCAGCGCCCTGCCCATGGCCGCATTTGTGGCGTCATGAATCATCAGGATCAGCGGCACGCTCTCGCCCTCGTGCCCTTCAGGCTGCATCACCGATGAAATGCCGATCCGTGCCCGGCCCAAAATGGCGGCGATTCTGGCGAGGACGCCCGGCCTGTCAACCACGCTCAGGCGCAAATAATACTGGCTGACCACCTCGCCCATGGGCAGCACAGCGCCCTCGCGTTCATGCGGCACAAACGGCGGGACGCGGTTGCGGCTGTCGCACTTCAGGTCGAGCGCGGCATCCGCCAGATCGCTCAACACCGCGCTGGCCGTGGCGTCCTGCCCCGCCCCGCGTCCGTAATAAAGCGTGTCACCCACCACGTCGCCCCGCACGAGGATGGCATTGAATACGTGGTTCACGCTGGCAAGCACATGGGAGTTGGGAACGAGCGCCGGATACACGCCCACCTGCACCCGCGCCTTTTTCGTGGAGCCACCGGCGGACTCCTTCTTGACGATGCCCAGCAGTTTGATGGTGTAACCGAGGCGGCCGGCAAATTGAATATCGAGCTGGGAAACATGCCGGATGCCTTCCACATAAAGCTGATCTGGATTCACCCAGAAACCATGCGCCAGCGAGGCCAGAATGCCCGCCTTGTGCGCGGCGTCATGGCCATCCACATCGAGCGAAGGCTCGGCCTCGGCGTATCCCAGTGCCTGGGCTTCCGCCAGCACCTCGGCGAAGTCCAGCCCTTCCAGCTTCATGCGCGTGAGGATGTAATTGCACGTGCCGTTGAGAATGCCGTAGATGCGCGTGATGCGATTGCCGATCAACCCCTCGCGCAGCACCTTGATGATGGGTATGCCGCCGGCGACGCTCGCCTCGTAATAAAGATTCGTGCCGTGCCTGCCCGCTGCGGCGAACAATTCCTCCCCATGCGCCGATAACAACGCCTTGTTCGCGGTGATGACGGGCTTGCCTGCCTTCAGCGCGGCCAGCACCACCTGACGCGCCGTGGTCGTGCCCCCCATGAGTTCCACCACGATGTCCACCTGCGGATCATTCACCACCGGACGCCAGTCCGTGGTGAGCAGGTTTTTGGGGATGGCCACCGCGCGCTTCTTCTTCAAACTGCGCACCGCCACACGGGTCACCGAGAAACGGATTCCCAGACGGGACGCCAGCAACCCGCCGTTCTCATGCACCGCCTTGAAAACGCCGCCGCCGACCGTGCCGCCGCCCACAATGCCAATGTTCACCTGCCGCATAGGGGGCGGAGATTGCCTGCAAGGGTGTGGGCGGACAATTGTTTTCTGGCATAGTGCAAGGCTCACAAGACAGTTCCTTTAACATTGGATGGTGGGTGGGGGCATCGGTCAGAAACGTGCCACCAACCGGGACATCCTGCGCGCATGTCCCAGAATGACAAAGCAGGCCCGGGGCGGCACACATTTCACACCCCGGACCTGCTTCTCCACACACGCGGAGAAATCCAGACGTCATTGCTCCACCACCCGATAAAAACGGCGGGAAGCGGTCTTTGCCGCCTCATCAAGAAACTCAAATGCGCTTCCGCTGCTGGTGAAAGTGGTCAGCGGATTCCACGTTTGAAAGTCCACAGACCACTCCACCCGGTAGGATTTGCCTGCAACGGTCTCGATGGCGAGCCGGTAACCCTCGCTCGCCACCAGATTGCGGATTTGTTCTGAGGGCGGGTTGATGGAGCTGGTGCTGAATCGGACGAATCCGGGCACATAACCTGTGCTGAGTATGTTGGCAGCACTGTCAGATGTTTCCCGGCTCACCGGGGAATCGCCAAAGGCCAGCGGTGCCGACTGATTCCCGCCAGAGGCAGTTTGAAACCGGAGGCGTGCAACCCTTCGAACTCCTGAAGGCAACGACTGACCTGCACTCAAAGCCGCGGCAATACCTACACGTCCACTGGATGTAGAGTTCTGATTCACAATCCACTGTGCCCCTGTTGTGTCTGGACCTTGAAGCGCTTCGATGAAGGTCAGTTTCGCGGGATCGAACGTCACACTGAAGCCCATGGCGTTCTCATCTCCTTGGGCCGCCAGGCAGACCATGACTTCCACGGTGGTTCCCGCCAGGCCCCTCGCTTCTTCCAGCCAGAGCTTTCGATCACCCGAGTTGCCGCCGGTGCTGGCGGCCACACGCGCCACCACTGGACTGCTTGGGCCTCCTGCTGATGTGATCGGATCCAGTGCTGCCGCATAACGTCCCGCCTGCACCCAGTCCGAGATCGTCAATCTTCCGTCCCCTTTGGTGTCTTTGGGAGCCACATCCGCCCGCTGGAACTCGCTGCCATTGGCGGCGGTGTCCAGGCCTGCAACGAATCGTCCCACTTGCACCCAGTCACTGATGCCCACGCTGTCATTACCATTGGGACGCGGTGCAACATCACCTTCATACCCCACGGTGATCGACACAGTTCCCGCCTGGTAAACTGCAGCCAGCACGCCTGCAGCAGCATCCGAAACTTCCCGGAAAACGGGTTGATCACCAAAGCCAACCGTTACGTCCGTCGCATTAACCACGGTGGCAAGCGTGAATGTGACATCCACCACCCGGCGCGTTCCGGCGGCGAATGCCGTGCCGGCACTTTTCGCAAGCGCCACTCCCAGTCGTCCATTCGAGGTCTGACTGGCGTTGACATTCAATGAGGCCCCGACAGCGTCAGCACCCAACACGACCTGCGGATTGCTCAATTTGGTCTGATCAAAGGTGAGGCTGAAACCCAGCGCGTTTTCATCACCTTGTGACACAAGTTCCACCGGCACCACCACGGTGCCCCCGGTGGGACCAGACGCATTCACCACCCTCACCACACGGCTTGTAGCCGGCGGGTTAATCGTCAATGTCAGCGTCAGAGTCCCCGTGCCGCCTGCATTAACCGCCGAAAATGTCACATTGAACGTGCCACTGGCCGTGGGGGTGCCGCTGATCAACCCGCTCGTCGTATTCACAGTGACGCCAGCAGGCAAGCCCGTTGCCCCATAGCTTGTGGGCGAACCACTGGCCACGATCTGGTAACTGAAAGACTGCCCCACCGTTCCTGATGCCGTTCCCGCGCTGCTGATCACGGGTGCTGCCGGATTGACAGTGAGTGTCAGCATCTTCGTCCCCGTGCCGCCTGCGTTGACTGCCGACATGGTCACATTGAACGTGCCGCTGGCCGTGGGTGTTCCGCTGATCAAGCCGCTTGTGCTGTTCACAGTGACTCCAGCAGGCAAACCCGTTGCCCCATAGCTCGTGGGCGAACCACTGGCCACAATCTGGTAGCTGAAAGATTGCCCCACCGTCCCTGACGCCGT
>CAYQCZ010000220.1:0-295 GCA_964415955.1 uncultured Verrucomicrobiota bacterium
CAAACTCCAGCATGGCTCGGCCGTCGTGGAGCCGGAAATCCGCGGGGAAACCATCGCCCTGACAAGCGACACGGGCCTGACCAATCGCAAAGTGAATCTCGAACATCTGCGGCGGATCATGTCCCTGCGGATTGAGGAGATATTTCAACTGATCGAACAGGATCTTGATCACGCCGGGCTCCTGGATTTCCTCCGTGCCGGGGTCGTTCTGACCGGAGGTGTCTCAAGAACGCCCGACATCGAAACCCTTGCGGAGAGGGTGTTTCACCTTCCTGCGACGGCCTCGCAGACATGC
>CAYQCZ010000220.1:305-7353 GCA_964415955.1 uncultured Verrucomicrobiota bacterium
GCAACACCGATGGAGGCCCAGCTATGTCTGGACCAGGACGTGGCGGTGGTCGGCCTGCCCGAGTTCGTGACCGCCATCGGGCTGGTCAAATACGGATCATTCTTCATGAGCCGGCCCGGCCCCCGGAGTTTTCTGGCGGCGGGGCTCACCAGCACCATCACCAGTTTTTTTCGTCGCAGTTGAAAGGGCCACCCATGCACATGCCTGACCATGAACCCATCCCGGCGGATGCCAGCGAGCGTCCATGCACCATCCGATATGTCGGCGTCGGCGGCGCCGGATCGAAGTTCATCTCGCTTCTGGCCGCTGGCGGATATCCCCTGGAATCACTGGTGGCGATGGCCGGGGATGAAATGCACCTGCGTGGCAACGGTGCGCGGAAAACAATTCTCCTGGAGAGCCGTTTGTTGCGCGGTGTTGGCACGGGGGGCGACCCGGATCTCGGCAGGACCGCCGCAGAGGAGATGTCTCCGGCCATCAAGCCCGTGTTTGAGGGGGTGAATGTGGCCGTCATCATCACCGGGCTGGGCGGCGGCACGGGCAGCGGAGCAGCCCCGGTGATCGCGCGTCTGGCGCATGAGGCCGGTGCGCTGGTGCTGGTGTTCGCGATGCTCCCATTCGATTGTGAAGGACGCCGGAAGCGCTCCCAGGCGGAGGCAGGACTGGAGGAACTCAAGGCCGTGGCCGATGGCGTGCTGTGTCTTCCAAACCAGAGGCTGTTCAAGATCGTCGAGGGGGGGCGGACGCTTCTCGATGCCTTCCGCACCGGCACCGACCACCTCATGGGCGGGGTGGAGAGCGTGCGTCGGTTGCTGACCCGGCGCGGCCTCATCGAGATCAAGTTTTCCAGTCTGTGCGCGGCGTTGCGGGGGCGTCATGCGTGCAGTTCTTTCGCCACCGTGATGGCTGCCGGACCCGATCGCGCGCAGGCGGCGCTCGACCGGTTGCTGGCGCATCCCATGCTGGAGGAGGGCAGGGCGTTGGGCGGCGCAGATGCGGTGCTCGTCAGCATCGCCGGGGGGACGGACCTGGGCATGGACGAGGTGGACCGTTTGATGGGGCAGCTTCAGGAGCATTGCCTGGATGCGGAGGTGTTGTTCGGGGCGGACATCGATCCCTCATTCGAGGGGCGCATTTCCGTGACCATCATTGCCACGCAGCGGCGTCCTGCGGTTCCCGCCATGGCGGAGCCGGATGTCGTGGCGGCAGCGCCAGTTCAACCTGCTGTTTCCGCGGAAGGACAGGGTCATGGTTTCATGGCTGCCGGGCCGCTCCCGCTTCAGGAAAGCCGGCTGGTGCCGCCCCCGCCCGAGCTGACGCAGGAAAAGCGCTGGGAGGTTTTGGAGAAACATTCCCGCAGGGGAGGGAGGCGTGGCGGGCCGAAAATGCGACAGGGCCAGCTTCCGTTGCAGATTGTTTCCAAGGGCCGTTTCGACAAGACCGAGCCCACATTGCACAACGGCGAGGATCTGGACATGCCGACGTATCTGCGCAGGGGTGTGGCGTTGAATTGAGCGCTGCGGGCTTCAGCGCCTGATCAAGGCGCGGCCTTGCAGCACCAGTGTGGCGGCCAGCGTGATGGGCAATCCGCGCAGCGCCCAGTGACCGAGGCCCAGCGCGCGAAACAGCGCACCCTCCCAGGAGATGAAATCCATCCATTCACACGGCTCATCAAGCCCGTCCCGATAACCTCTGGCCTGGGACACATATTCCGAAAGCTCCTGCTGAAGGCGGCGGTGTCTGAAACCCAGTTCCCGGCCCTGCCAGTCGGGATGCAGCAGCACCCAGGGTTTGCTCCCGATGGCGTGGAGAAACAGCGGCGGGGACGCGAACATGCCACGGAGCCTTTCTGAGAGCGAAAAGCCTGCCGCCCCGCCGGTGTGAAGGATGTCCCTGCCATGCACAAGCATGTCCACTGCCAGGGACTCGAATTCCCTGCTGCCGATGAGCGCATTCAACACATCCTGGTCACTCATGAGATGGGGTGGTTGCCGGTCGAACGGAAGTTTCCTGGCCTCCAGATATTGATGATCGGAAAGCAATGCCTGCCATCGTTCCAGCAACTTCCGGTGATGCGCCGTGACGCGGATGACACAACTGTAAAACGTGTCGGGGTATGCCCTGCCCACCGGCAGATTCCATCCCCTTGTCCTCAGGGCGGTGCCGGATTGCGGCTGGTGCGCTGCACCTCCCGAAATGACGAGTGATTCAGGCGGTGGCGACAGGAGGCGTGGCCGGGGATCACGGCTGACCAGGATGTCAGAATCCAGCCAGACAACATGGTCTGGCGGGGATTGCCCCAGCAGATCAAGGAGCACGGCGGGTTTGCAGTCCCACCCTTTCAGGTTTGCCGGCCATGCGTCCCGCAGGGCCACTCCGGGGAAACGCCGCAGCCAGTCGGCAAACTCGGGCAGGGGAGACGGCCTGTAGAGGACAATGGGTGCGCCCGGGCAGTGTTTGTGGAGGCTCAGGATGGCCAGCTTGATGCCGGGCTCCGCTCCTTTGCGGTCCTCAGCCAGGCAGAAAATGATCTTCTCCATGGCGGCTCAATGGAACCAGTTCCACCTCATCGGGCCGATTGGCTGTAAAGCTTCGCCACCTGGTCGCCATAGCCGTTGAAGGGCAGCGTGCGGACCCGGTCTCCAGAGTCAATCATGCGTTCCGTGGCCTGCGACCAGCGTGGATGCGGCACGCGCGGGTTCACGTTGGACTCGAAGGGGTATTCGTCGGGGGCGAGTGTTTCCCAGAGGGTCTGCGGCTGACGGGCCACGAACTCCATTTTCACCACGCTCTTGATGCTTTTGTAGCCGTATTTCCAGGGCACCACGATCCGGATGGGGGCGCCCATCTGCCTGGGCAGCGGCCTGCCATAGACACCGGTCGTGACGAGCACCAGTTCGTGCATGGCCTCGTCCATGCGCAGTCCCTCGGTGTAGGGCCAGGGGTAGCCGCGAAGCCGGCTGATGCCGGGCATCTGATCCGGACGCATGGCGGTGGTGAATTTCACAAATTTCGCCTCGGACCTGGGCTGCGCTTTCTCGATCAATCTGGACAAGGGAAAACCAGTCCACGGCACGATCATCGCCCACCCCTCAACACACCGAAACCGGTAAACCCTCTCCTCCATGGGCATGGAGGCCGCCAGTTCACGGACATCCGCCTTGAAAGGTTTTTCACAGAGCCCGCCGACATCCATTTCCCAGGGTGAAATGATGAAGTTCTCCACCAGTTGATGCACGCGTTCCTTGGTGGTGCTGAACTCGTAAAAGTTGTTGTAGGTCTCGACGGTCCGCTGATGGCTCAACGGCCAGCCGGGGTCGTAGGCCTTGTTTCGTGGGAATGGATATCCTTTTCCTTCACCCGCCGGTGCTGCTTGTGACTCGGCCAGCAGGGGGCTGCCGGGGGAGCAACCCGCGATGGCGGATGCCAGCAAGGTGCCGCCCGCATATCCCATGCGCTTCAGGAACGCACGCCGGGACGCATGCACATGCTCGGGTGTCACCTCCCGTTCGGGCAGGTGCCATGGGGGGCGGATGATGATGTTGGCCATGACTGCAAAGATGCCTGACCAAGGCCCGCATTCCACGCAAATTTTTCCCGATGAATCCGTTCTGTGAGTGGAAGTCCCAGCCGGCGCGTCCCCCGGTGGCTCACCGGAATTTGAATTCCCCTTCAACCTCTGCCAGTGTGCGCCCGCTTGAACGTCGAAATCATCAACACCGGCAGCGAACTTCTCATTGGCAACCGCGTCAACTCCCATGCCCAGTGGCTGGGCCGGCGCTTCACGGAGCTGGGCTACAAAGTGGAGCGGCAGGTTTCAGTTCCTGACAACGGCCCATCCATCCAGGCGGCGGTCAAGGAGGCCATGGGCCGTGCGGACATCATTGTGACCACCGGCGGTCTCGGGCCCACGTCGGACGACCTGACACGCGATCTGGTGGCGGAATTGTTCGGGCGGACCCTCTCGGAGGATGCCGCCATCGTGGAACACATCCGCGTCTACTTTGCCGCGAGGAACAAGGTCATGCCCGGGCGCACACGCGTGCAGGCAAGGGTTCCTGCTGGCGCGTTGGTTCTTCGCAATGCCTGCGGAACGGCACCGGGCCTGGTGCTTGAAGCCTCGCCCAATCCGTGGCGCCCCTGTGGCACCTCCAGCCGCTTGATCATGCTTCCCGGGCCGCCCAGGGAATTGCAGCCGATGTTTGAGAACGAAGTCGTTCCATATCTTGGCCGGCAGGCCCCGCCAGAAACGGCCACTGCTTCACGGGTGATCCGTAGCACCGGCGTGGGTGAATCCTGGATTGAAGACCTGGTGGAGGAGCCGCTGCGTCCGCTCATTGCATCGGGGCTTGAGTTCAGCATCTGTGGACATCCAGGCGAAGTGGAGGTGCGGGTCACGGCGCGGGGTTGTGGGGCCGAGGAAACTGCGGACGAGGCCGGGCGGATCATTCATCGTGCCCTGGGCGGTGCGGTCTATGGCGGCCAGTCTGACACATTGGAGGGTGTGGTTGTGCGGATGCTTTCGCAGCACCACTGGACGCTGGCCGTTGCCGAGTCCTGCACGGGCGGGTTGATCGCCAATCGATTGACGAATGTGCCCGGGGCTTCGGAAGTTTTCACCGCCGGATGGGTGACCTACAGCAATGAAGCCAAGACGCGATGTCTGGATGTGTCGCGGGAGGACTTGGACCGTCACGGGGCGGTGAGTGAAATCGTCGCGCGTCAGATGGCCGAGGGCGCGCTGGCTGCGGCACATTCGGATTTCGCAATTGCGGTGACAGGGATTGCCGGTCCGACCGGCGGGACGGCGCTCAAACCCGCAGGCACGGTGTTCATCGCCCTGGCGGGGCGGGGTGGTGCCGAGGTGATTCAATGTCTCAATCCCTACGATCGCGAAACCTTCAAACGGGTCACTTCCCAGCAGGCGTTGAACATCTTGCGCCAGCGCATGCTTTCGTTGTCCGGAGTGTCCTCTTGAAAAGAAAAAGCCCGTGACTTTTCAGTCACGGGCGGTTGCGAAGAATCTCGATCACTCGCCGTCTTCGCCGATGGCTTCCACGGGGCAGCCTTCCATGGCTTCCTTGCACTGTGCGGCTTCCTCGTCGTTTTCCGGCTGCTTGAACACGAAGGAGTGGCCCCCGTCGTCATTGCGCTTGAAATTGTTGGGGGCGGTTTCGCGGCACAGGTCACAGTCGATGCACTGGTTGTCCACGTAGAATTTGCCGCTGACGTTTTCGCCGTATTTGTTCGCTACATCTGCCATAGATTTAAGTCCGGTTAAGTTTCGTTTTTTATGCGGTTGGGGCAGTGCCTTTGCAAGCAACATTTGGAAATCATGGGCGTCTCCGCAGGGCGGCGCCATCTGATCCTCCAAAGGAAAACGCCCGGCGGCCTGCCGGACGTTTTCTCCACGCTGGTGATGTCCGATCAATTCGCCTGACGGCGTTTCAGAAGTTCGCTCTGGAAATCTGCCGACCGTTTCTGGGCCTCATTGACCTCCTCGTTGGAGAGTTTGGGCAGGACGAACTGCCGGTAGGCGACGGCGTTGGTGTTGCCTTGTGCCGCCGCGAGGTTGAACCACTTGTAGGCCTCGACAAGGTTGGTCGGCGAGCCTTTGCCCGTGGCAAGAAACACGCCGAGATTGTATTGGGCGAGATCGAATCCGCTGCCGGCGGCCTTTTGAAACCACGCGATGGCTGCCTTCGGATCCTTCTCCACTCCGAGGCCCTGGTCGTAGCGCCAGCCGACTTCGTTCTGGGATCGAACGATGCCCTGCTCGGCGGCCTTCAAATACCACTGGAACGCTTCCTTGTCGTTCTTCTCGACGCCGCGTCCGTTGGCATACATGACGGCCAGGTTGTGTTGGGCGATGGCGAGTCCGGCATCGGCGGCTTTGCGATACCACTTCACCGCCTCGGAGTCGCTTTCCTTCACGCCGGTTCCGCTGTCATACATGTAACCAAGTTCGTTTTGTGCGGTGACGTCTCCCAGATCGGCAGCCTTGGTGTAAAACTCGAACGCCTTCTTCTCATCCTGCTTCACGCCGCGTCCCCGGTTGTGCATGAGTCCGAGATAATAAAGGGCCTGTGCGTTGCCCGCGTCCGCCGCCTTCTGAAACCACTTGAGGGCTTCGGTGTCGTTTTGATCGACGCCGTTGCCGAAGAAGTAAAGCACGCCGAGGTTCTTCATCGCGGTGGGTTCGCCCTGCTCGGCGGCCTTCTGAAACCACTTGAGGGCTTCTTCACTGTCCTGTTTACCGCCGAGTCCGGATGACATCAGCCAGCCGAGTTCGTTTTGTGCCTGTGAGTCACCTTTCTCCGCCGCCCGGCCCAGCCATTTGGCGGCTTCGATGTTGTCCTGTTTGACACCCCATCCACGCAGATGAAGCACACCCAGATTGCGCTGCGCGCTTACCACGCCCCTGTCGGCTGCCATGCGATAGTATTTCGCGGCTGCGACATAATCCTTCTCGACACCCTGGCCGGTGGCATAGAGAAAGCCGAGTTCAGTTTGGGCGACGCTGTCGCCACCATCGGCGGCGAGCCGATACCACTTGATGGCCTGCGCCGGATCGGCCTTCATGCCTTCGCCGCGATAAGCCATGATGCCCAGCACCCGCTGCGCCTGGACATCACCCTGATCGGCAGCCTTGCGGAGCCAGAGGGCGGCATCCCCGAAATGCTGCAACACACCCTGGCCGTTGTAATAAAGCAGCCCGAGTTGGGTCTGGGATTTGGCATCGCCCTTTTCCGCGGCGGACCGCAGGTCTGCAAGGGTCATGGTGGGTCGCGCAGCCTCCTTTGGTTGCGCGCAGACAGCGATGGATGCGGCGCAGACTATTATGGTGATGAGCGGTTTCAAACGGGGGAGCAGTGGATTCGAATTCATAAAGCCGTCCAGTCCATAGCCAAATCCAAGTGTTCAAGTCACGCGCTAATTCACACGGGCTGCATTTTGAGCCCTTTGTAACTGATGCATTCCCAGCATCTTAACTTAAGGAGCCGCTGAATAAAGGGGGGTTTTCAGATTTGGGTGATGGAATGGCGGT
>CAYQCZ010000221.1:0-7342 GCA_964415955.1 uncultured Verrucomicrobiota bacterium
ACCTTATCCGCACTCAGATCGTCCCGCTCGTTCTTCGGATACACGAGCAGCATCGAAATGCGGTCCGCGGCAACCCACCAGTAGCAAATCACCCGCAGACCGCCGCGCTTGCCACGCCCACTTCCCGCCCATCGAATTTTTCGAATTCCGCCTGAACCACGGATCAAATCTCCAGCATCCCGGCGGCTCGGCAGGTGTTCCTGCAACGCGCCATAACATTCGTCGTCCATCAGTTGCAGGACGCGTTTCGTGAATGTGGGCGTTTCGACAAAGACCACGAATGAAGACTACGCCAGAGGCGTAGTTCGGTCAAGCCGGGCGATGAAATGCCCTGGTTACAACCACCCCACTATTTCACCAGTTCCCCCACCAGCAGGATGGCGCCGGGATAATACGCCGTGTCATTGAACCGTTCGGGCTTGTCCATGGTCTGGTTGCGCTGTGACAGGATCTTCACCTTGTCGGGCTGCTCCGGGTGGATCTCGATCTTCACGGTGTGAACCGTGTCCGGAAGGTCGCTGCCAATGAACATGGTCTGGAGGCGGTGATAGGTGCAGTAGGCGTCGAAGCGCGGCACGATTCTGGGCGGCTTGTCATCCAGCGTCACAATGACCTGGCCGCAATCCGGCCCCACGATGTCGTAGATCGCCGCGCGCGTGCCCACGACGGATAGGCGGGAACTGCTGTTAGTGCGGCGCACGGAACTAGAGCGGGAGGTGGCGCTGCTGCTGGCCCGGCTGAAACTGGACCTGCCGCCCCAACCGCCTCCGCGAGTCACGACCGCCAAAGCCAACTGAGAACCGACCATGTAGTGGCGACCTTTGCCGCCACTCACGTCAAAACACCAACAAAACAGCCTCGCCCGTTTTACGCAAAGCCCCAGTAGCGGAAGTCGGGTTAACTCGCCGCCAAATCGCTTGAACCCAGACAGAAAACTGTTATGAACTCAGCCGCCTTGGAGTGGCTGGTTTTGATCTGCCCGATGACATGATCAGATTGCGACTGGGGACCGATCAGCCGCCACGGGTCGCGAGAGAGACAATTTCAGCGAAAGCCTTTTGCCCTCCAAAAAACTCCGGATCAAGGCGTCCTCCATACATTTCCAAAAGTCTGCGGACCTCGCCCCATTGGGCGCACCATGCCGCGTATCGAACGTAAAGGTGTCTCTGGTGGAGCCGGTCGGGGTATTGGGTGACGTATCGGTCGAAGGCCAGTCGGATATCCGGCCAGACATGGGACTGAAGCCAATAACGGGACCTTTCAGACTCTGGTTCCAGCGTGCTCAATATCATGTGCGCATCCCCCAGAATCAAACTCAGTTCTGGTCCCCATTTCCTGGACTGTGCGCACTCTCTGGCGAAAATGAGCATCTCCTCTGCCGATCCCTGCCGTCGCGGGTCAAGATAGGCCAGCTTGGCTTTGGCGGCCGCGTAGGAGTTTGTGTCAAGTGACATGGCACGGAGAAACCACAACTCCATCTGCTGCCTGTTGCCCCCAGGCAACCCTTCCACATCGATCATGTTCACTGCCACCCTGATGTCAGCCGCATTCACCCGCCATGCATCTTCCAACAGTTTCTTCGCCGATTCGTAGTGGGCTGTTTGGAGGACTGCCACCATGTCAGGCTGGGTATTCTTGGGTGGCCGTGAAACCAGCGACCGGGCCTGGCTTAGATGCATTCTGGCCTTGTAGATCGGGATGGCGGGGGAGTGGGTGCCCGCTGCCTTGGTGACCCTTTCCAGGAAAGCCATGCACTCTTCCCTGGCCTCAGGGTGATGCCACACCATGTCCAGCATGTCGGTGCATGCATCGTCCACTTCCTGCAGGGGCATGGTCCGGTCAGTGAGCGCCAACTCCAGATTTCTGCGCGCCCATAGTTCCAGCCCTTGCAGGTCGGAGTAGAAGTTTTCTTGAACAACAATCACGCGCGCAGAGCTCAAGTATCGGCGTGTCCATGCAATGGCCTCCAGCTGTGTCTGACACTTGCGCATGGGGTGGTAGGGAGTCTTCTCCATGGCGCGGGCAATGGTCTTGAGCCTTTCCGCAAACGCCTTGATGTTTCCATCAGGCGGCGCGTAACCGCCACGCCAGAACGTCCCTGCGGTCTGCAGGAACTCAATCAGGGCATCATTGCAACCGGCTTGCACAGCAGCGTTTGCATTGGTTGCAATCCTCCTCTCAATCACCGGGTCGGAATGGTCACGGTGCGTGCTGAGGATTGCGAACGCCTCCAGTGCCCCGGCAGCAGGCGCGTTCCATTTGTCGCTTCGACGACCGACCTGCGCATACGCCTCCACCAACGTCCGGCGATGCCATGCCAGGACGGGATCAAGCCTCTCTCCGCTGATCAACCCATCCATGAAAACGGGCGTCACAACATGCCCCGTGGAATTCTGCAAATCGTGTCCAGTTGCCGGGGCAACTTGGTTCGACAGGGGCGAAGGCGGCCGCACACCGTCTTGTCCATCAGACCCGGTCCGGTTTTTGCCACAACCAGCCAAGCCTGAGGCGAAAAGGAGAAATGCCGTCAGCCAGAACAAGGGCTTTGGATCTGAAGTCGAGCTGTCAAGAAACACGCAACCGGTGTTGCTCAGCGATCTGTCAGTGCCTTGTAATTTCATCCGGAACCCCCGCATATTCCCTGGAGAACAAAGTTCATTTCGGCGAACAGCTTGAAGGATTAATTCTGAATTATCCGGAGAAATCTTCAACAACTTCCGACTCCATTTTGCTTGAAGCCACAGGATGCATCCAACGCTCCCACGCGATGGAATAACCACCCACCACCGGACACCCAGCCCAACGCTGCATGAGACACCATCTCGCGGATGCATCTCACTTTCCGTCCACGAGCCGCTGTTCCTTCCGATACGCTTCCGCCAGAAGTGTGACGGGATGCACCACGCGCATGTCCATGCCGCGGTCCTTCGCGCCATTGACGATCTGGAGCAGGCAGCCCGGATTCCCGGTGGCGACCACGGTGGCCCGGGTGGATTTCACATGGCGCATCTTGCGGTCCAGAAGCTCGCCGGCCATCTCGGGCTGGGTGAGGTTGTAGATGCCTGCGCTGCCGCAGCACCAGTTGCTTTCAGGCAGTTCCACCAGCTTCACGCCGGGAATGGCCTTCAACAACTGCCTCGGCTGCGAGGTCACCTTCTGGCCATGGCAGAGATGGCAGCTTTCGTGATAGGTCACGACGTTTTCACCGCATGCCCCGCTTCCTCCGCATGAACCGGCGACGCTGAATTGCTCCTTCAGGACAGGCGGCGCGATGCCAATCTCCGCCAGCCATTCGTGGATGTCCTTCACCTTGCGATCCCATTCGTGGGCGCGCTTTTCATACGCAGCATCGCCCTCCAGCAGCTTGGCGTAGTGCTTGAGGTGCGAACCACAGCCGCCGGCATTCGTGATGATCGCGTCAAACTGGTCCGGTGGAAACTGGTCGATGTTGCGCCGGGCCAGCTCCTGGGCCAGCTCCCATTCGCCGTTGTGCGCGTGAAGGGAGCCGCAGCAATGCTGGTTCGCAGGCGTGACCACCTCGCAACCGTTGCGCGCCAGCACCTCGACGGTGTCAAGGTTCACATCGCTGAAGATGAGGTCCTGTGCACAGCCGACCAGCATGGCGACGCGATGGCGGCGCTCGCCAGTGGCGGGCGTGACAGGCGCGATGAGGTCGGCGGAAAACTTCGGCTGGATGTCCGGGGTCATGGCCTCCATCTCGCGAAGGCGCTTGGGAAAGAGCTTCAGCACGCCGCTGCGCCGCACCAGCGACTGGATGCCGATCTGCTGGTAAAGCCGCATGAGCACACCGAGGAACTGCAACCGGCCCAGGTCCATGAAGAGCCAGCGCAGGGTGAAGCCGCGGATCAGGTTGCGCCTTGGGTTGTCCAGCTTGCCGCTTTGTTCGGCCTCGGCACGCGCGTGCTCGAAGAGTTCGGCGTAGTTCACACCGGCCGGGCAGGCGGTCATGCAGGCCAGGCAGCCCAGGCAGAAATACATTTCGTCCGCGAAGGCCTTGCTGACCTCCAGGCGGTCATCCGCAATGGCGCGCATGAGTGCGATGCGCCCGCGCGGGCTGTTGCGCTCGAGCTTGGTGGCGTCGTAGGTCGGGCAGGTGGGCAGGCACATGCCACAGTGCATGCATTGCTGGACCACGGAGTAATCCAGGTCTTTGAGGTGTGAGGATGCGGGACTCATGCGGACAACGGCGGAGAGCTAACCATGGCAACGGATGGTTGCGAAGCCAATTTGCAGCGTCAGCGAGGCTCGAAAAGCCTCCATGGTCCCGGAAAGTGCATGCGGTCAGGGGGAGTTTGCGGTTGACTTCACCGGGGCAAAAACAGACAAGGGCATCCAAGAAAGGCAGCCATGATCGAACAGTTCCTCCAAACCGTGTCGCACATTCCCGAGGTCGAGGTCGAAGCGGGAAAAACCGTGTTGCGCCAGGGCGAGCGGCGCGGCCAGCTCTGGATTCTCACAAGCGGCGCGGTGGAGATCATCAAGAACGACACGCCCATCTGCAAAGTGTCGGAACGCGGTGCCATCTTTGGCGAACTGTCCGTGCTGCTGCGCACATTCCAGCTTGCCTCGGTGAGGACCACCGAGCCTTCGCGCTTCCATGTCGTCGAGGACGCCGAGACGTTTCTTTCCAACAACAGCACGGCTGCGGTGGTGCTGGCCCGGATGCTGGCCAAGCGGCTGGCGCTGCTGGATTCCAACTTCTCGCAGCTCAAGAAGGATTACGAAAAGGTGCGGGCGGAGGAGAAGACCGGCGCGGTGCAGGGTTCCAGCACGCAACTGGTCACGCGTTTTCTGGCCGATGCCGAGCGCACCCTGGGCGATCCGCTGCGCGCCGAGAACGGCTGAGCACCCGCCTTGCCGTCCGCAACCGGCGGGCTTACTGTCGGGCACCGTGCCTCCACGAGTTTCATCCTGGTTCGCCGCCTTTTGGACGGGCCTTTTCATCTTCTGCACCGCCCTGCCCTGCACGTCCGACGGGGTTGCATCGGAGAAACCAGCGGACTCACACGCCACCAACGCCTACATGCGCGTGGCCACGCCGGACACCAACACCTTCCAGCTCGAGATCGCCGTCCGCAAGCTCCACCCGCTCAAGGGCGGTGCGCCTGAACTGCTCCTCGCCGGCGTCTCCCACCTGGGCGAGACGAACTACTATCAGGCTCTCCAGCAGCGGCTGAATGCCCGGTCACTGGTGCTTTACGAGGGTGTCCGCCATGCCGATGAGGACAAGGGCACGGATGACGCCGGGCAAGTTGAAGCCTCTTCGGGAAGAAAAATGGAGGCGGATGAGGATTCAATACAGTTCACACTCGCGCGTTCACTCGGACTGGCATTCCAGCTCAGTGTGATTGATTACGATCGGCCCAACTTCCGGAACAGCGACATGTCGATCAATCAGATTGCCCGCATTCTGAGCGGGGGACGCAAACCCGGCGCCGGGGATCCTTCGCCACAGGCACGGGGCAGTGCCGAGTTTCAAATGCTTCTGCAAGTGATGGACGGCACGTCCTTCATCGGGCGGCTGGCCAATGGTGTTGTCCGGCTGCTCGGAGCAAACCCCCGCATGCAGGCTTCCACGCGGCTGATGCTCATCGAACTGCTCGGCAGCCTTCAGGGTGACCTGACGGAAATGGGCGCCATCCCACCCGACATGAAACGCCTGCTGACCGTGCTGCTCCACGCCCGCAATGGAGTGGTTGTGGCCGATCTGCGCAAGGAACTGCAACGCACAGACCCGCCGGAATCCATCGCAGTCTTCTACGGAGCCGCCCATATGAGCGACCTGGAAAAGCGCATCTGCGAGGAGTTGGGCTACCGGCCGGGCGATACCGAATGGCTTCCCGCCATCCGCGTGAACCTCAAGGAATCCGGCCTGACAGGCGCGGACGTGAACATGGCGCGCGGCCTGGTGAAATGGCAGATGCAGGTGCTCCAACAAGCCCGGCCCCAGCCCGCTCCCAAGCCCACACAACCTTGACGGCAGCGGCGGCGGCATCAATGCTTCTGGCATGACATGCCGTCTCTCGATCGCCGCGTTTGCCATCTCCCTTTCCATCGCATCCGCCGACTGGCTGGAGTTTCGCGGTCCCACCGCACAGGGCCACAGCGACGCCCGCGGTCTGCCTTTGGAATGGAGCGACACGAAAAACATCCAGTGGAAGACCGCCATTCCCGGCAAGGGCTGGTCATCGCCGGTGATCCAAGGAGGACAGATCATCCTCACCACGGCCGTCAGCGAGGGAGGCAACCTTTCGCTGCGTGTGCTCAGTGTGGATGCCGCTTCGGGCAAGGTCGGGTGGAACACGGAGGTGTTCACAACACCACCCTTGAACCATCACAAGAAGAACTCCGATGCCAGCTCCACACCGATCATCGAGGCGGGCCGCATCTACGCGCACTTCGGCCACTACGGCACCGCCTGCCTCGACATGAAGGGCAAGGTGCTGTGGAAGCAAACCGACCTGCGTTATCCGCCCGTGCATGGCAACGGCGGTTCACCGGTCATCGTGGACAACGCACTCATCTTCAGTTGCGACGGCGCGAGTGATCCTTTCATCGCCGCCCTCGACAAGCGCAACGGCAAGGTGCTGTGGAAGGTGCCGCGTCAGACCACTGCGAAGAAGAATTTCAGCTTCTGCACGCCGCTCGTCATCGAGGTGAAAGGGAAGAAACAGGTCATCAGCCCAGGCAGCGGCGTGGTCTGTGCGCTGGACCCGAAGGACGGTCGTGAACTCTGGCGCGTGCGCTATGGCGAAGGCTACAGCGTGGTGCCACGGCCCGTGCTCGCCCACGGCCTGCTCTACCTTTCCAGCGGTTTCGACAAGGCCGTGATTTATGCGATCCGGCCGGATGGCAGTGGTGATGTGACTGATACTCACGTCGTCTGGACCATTGATCGCAACGCACCCAAGACGCCCTCGCTGCTGGTAGTGGGGAATGAACTGTATGCGGTGGCGGACAACGGCATTGCCTTGTGCGCCGACGCGCGCACGGGAGAAATCCACTGGCAGGAACGCGTGGGAGGCGGTTACTCGGCTTCACCGCTCTACGCCGATGGCCGCATCTATTTGCAGAATGAAACCGGCACGGGCGTGGTGCTGAAACCCGGCAAGACCTTCGAGAAACTGGCTGAAAACAATCTCGGTGAAGCCACCCTCGCATCCTACGCCGTGGATGGAAGCTCACTCATCATCCGCGGTGAAAACCATCTCTTCCGAATCGGTAACGGTGGCATTGCAATCAAGTGACCTGTGAGCGATCGGACTATAGCCAGATTGTCATTGTTGATCAGCCTCATCGCTGTCGGTTACGCGGTATGGCT